>JACZYK010000334.1 GCA_022571135.1 Bacteroidota bacterium | reverse complement strand
CGGTACAAATAGATGCCGCTTGCGACCGCCACACCTGCCTCGTCTTTCCCGTCCCATGAGACTGCGTGCGTCCCTGCGTCCTGATATCCTTGATCCAGTCGCCGTACTACTTGTCCAAGCGCATTGTAGATTCTCAGCGAGACAATACCTCCACCGCCGAGTCGATACCTGATCGCAGTCTCAGGGCCAAACGGATTCGGAAAGTTTTGTAGAAGCTCGTATTCAAGCGGCAAGAGGGAAATCCCGTCGGTGTTTTCAAGGGCAAACTGCTCGGTTCCAATGACGACGGACAGATGGCGTTCGGACGCCTTGCTTCTGAGGCGAATGCTGAAAACGTTATTTTCCACAGGGACGACAGTGCGATAGTCCCTGTCGAGAATGTACGTCTTGAAGCCAGCAGGCAACAAACCCGACTCTTCAAGCGAGACGACAATATCCATATCCGAACGAGAAGACTGAATGTTGATCCGCCATGAGTGTCCCGTCTCGTTGATTGTTTTGAAGTTGCCGGCGAACCGTTTGCCATCTTCCACAATGGAGAACCGAACAAACTCACCGATCGGGGGTGCTTCCCTGAAGTCGTTCTCGTCTTCTCCATCCGAGGCGTCCCGGAGAAAACCTATATAATTTTGCGAATCTCTCAGCCCTGTATGCTCTATCTCGGCGGAAAATCGGACCATATAATCGTGGGACGGATCAAAGGTACCAGCTGTCGTCCGTTTAGAGGGACCACCCGATGGTTGAAGAGGCGGGATCAACAAGGGAATTGGCTCATCCCCGACGGCATGGATGAAGATGAAATATCCCTGCCACGGATCACACGTATTGACGTTATAGTGAAATTCGGCTCCGTCATATGAAACCGGTCCTTCGATATTGTCGATTTGGGGAACGAGTTCACTCGCCTGATCAAGAAGTGTACGACAGGCGATCGGAAACGGGAACGGCATGCCAATCTGGTTCCAGCCGGGGAATACGATAATCGGTATGGGGGAATCGATGTTGGTGTCCGACTCTTCGCCTATATCGAAGGAGGTACCGTCCTGGTTTACGAGCCACACGGCCGTACCGCGTGAGAAATCGACACCAGTGTTGGGATATTCATCGTATCTATTCAGAATGCTGTTATAATGAAATAGTCGCCAGATGTTGATATTGTAGGGACCGTAATCATCGAAGAGAACACCTTCGAAAGACTTGTCAAATAATTCGACTGGTACCGAGACCATTCTGTAGGTGCGCGGTTCAAAAGTTACCGGAACCTGGGTGCCGGATTGTCCCGCTGCCTGTCGGCCGAGTCCGGCCGTGCCGGCACTCACCGTTACGGAGATCAGGATCAGCATTATGGATCGTCGGATAATCATGGCTGCCTGTTCTGCGGCGGTGGGGGCGGAGGCGGTGGCGGAAGGAGATAATCAATGGTGCCCTCGCGCTGTTCAGGACCAGGCACAATAGTGGCATCTATCGTTTCTCCCTGGTTACGGAGTCGCAGATTTGTGATGTTCTGAAAGCCTGATAAATCGCCGTCCGGACGAACATCCAGACCTAAGACGTTCTCCAGGCCGATTCCTCCCTCAGTAAGGATGCCGGCATTGTCCGCACTTTCTGCGGCCAGATCGAATCCGGGATCGAGAGCAACCGCCTGCTTAAACGAGGCTGCGGCTGCATCGAATTGCTGCGCGTCCTCCTGCACAAGGCCTCTGCTGAAGGCGAGAAAGGCCTGTAGGTTTCGGGTCGGAAATCTCTGAATCTGTGTGATCTCTACTTCCGTCAGCTCGATACCCATTTCTTCCAACAAGAGGAGTACGACTTCTTTCTCCATTTGGAACAAACGTTCCAGGGTATCTGAGCTGTTGACCGGGGAAGGATTCTTCCCGGAGACGATGTCGAACGGGACAACATTCATTTCGGCGCGGTTGTCGTCGGTAAGGTTGAATGTTCCACCGACGACCGTTCCGGCGCCGATAAGTAGTCCGCGTCGTGGAGCTGTCGACTGATCGAAAAGTTCTGAGTCTGCCAGTGCCTGTTCATCCAGAAGAGCTTGCAATCGAACTCTCTCGACCACCGTCAGCCGATCAATTTTGGAGAGATCCACCATAATCATTTCACTGAGACCTCTTCCAAGTGGACGATACTCTTCGTTCGCACCCTGATATATGAGTGCGTAGACACCCACGGTCGTAACCGAGAGATCTCTGGCCATAGAAGAAAACTGCTGACCCAGTCTTTGCTCCGCCCGCTGTAAGATTCGGACTTCCCGACGGGCCAGTTCGCGTGAACGAGCGAGATAGCGCGCCCGCATGGGCTTCCGGTACCGTTCCGGCGCATTTGCATAGTCTTCGTACATCTGTAGGGCCCGTCGGTCCAGATCAATGGAATCGGGATTTGCCATTGAATCGCTGAGTGCTTCGTAGGCTGCGCCGAGATAAAATCTCGTCCGCGAATCGTCTGGAGCTTGAGCCAGCGCCCGCTCCAGTATTT
>JACZYK010000333.1 GCA_022571135.1 Bacteroidota bacterium | reverse complement strand
CGAAGCAGGTGGAGGGCCTGTACCACGCGGGGCAGGTCAACGGCTCCTCGGGCTATGAAGAGGCGGCAGGGCAGGGATTTGTCGCCGGGGTCAATGCGGTGTTGGCGTTTCGCGGCGAGGAACCGTTCATACTGGACCGGGCCGAGGCCTACATCGGGGTGATGATCGATGATTTGGTCAACCCTATCGTATATGATACCGTCGTGATCACCATAAGTTCCCTAACGGCTAACGCCGGGCCGGATGATTCGATCTGCCCGGGAGATAGTGCCATTATTGGAGGAAGCCCCACAGCAACAGGTGGAGTACCTCCATATACATATGATTGGGACTTTGTGGCTGGCGATATGGACGATACTACCATTGCTAACCCGAAAGCCTGGAATATTGCGCCTGAATGGTATGTCGTTAAAGTCGAAGATGCAAACACATGTATCGATATTGATTCTATGGAGCTCTTCACACATCTAAGCCCCATTGTCAATGCAGGAATCGATACAACACATTGTCAGGGGGATTCAACCATGATCGGCGGGGCACCAACAGCGTCTGGTAGTATACCGCCATATACGTTCAATTGGACACCGGGCCTGCCGATGGATGATCGGGAACTGCGCGCGCTAGGAATCCTGGAGGCGCTGGGTACGCGAAGAAATTGCAACCCCCGTGCCGGGGGCGCTGGAGTTCACGAGGTACGCCGATTCGCGCGGCGTCAAGGTCTTCTACCTGACCAATAGGCATTCCAGCCTCGAGAAAGCGACGCAAAACAACCTGATTGCCATGGGATTCCCGGTCGATCCCTATGGGGATACGATTTTCACCAGAGGTGAAATCGAAGCGTGGAGACCGTCGGACAAGACTCCGCGCCGTGAGTTCATAGCGAACGACTATCGCATACTTCTTCTGATCGGGGACAATTACGGCGACTTCACGGGAGCATCGAGTGGTTCTCTGGAGGAGCGGGCGCGCAGCGCAGAGGGATTTGCACCCTATTGGGGTAAGAAATGGATCGTACTGCCCAACGCACAATACGGTTCTTGGGAAGGTGCGCTCTTCGACTACCGGTACAGACTGTCCGAGGTGGAAAAACTGGATATGAAATACAAGAGATTGCGGACTTACCGTTAATCGACAACCGAAGAAAGCACGTGAAAAAACATCTGTTGATTGCAGCCCTTCTCGCGGCCGTATCGCTCCAGGCGTCGGCACAGGAAAAGCCTCGAAACGTCATTTTCTTTATCGCGGACGGAGGCGGTCCGGCAAGCTTCACGATGGCCCGGGACTACAGCCGGGCTATCCTCGGAAAGGAGAGCCTTTCGATGGATGCCATCCAGACCGGGGCTGTTCACACCTATTCTGCCAACAGCCGCATTACCGATTCCGCTGCCAGCGGCACGGCCTATGCGTGCGGGGTGAAAACTCACAACGGAGTCATAAGCCTCGACTCTCTCTATCGACCGGTAGGTACGCTCGTGGAAGCCGCGGAGCGCAAGGGTATGAAAACGGGGCTGGTTTCAACGGCGAGAATCACGCATGCAACGCCGGCCGTCTTCTCGTCGCACATCGTCAACAGGGGCTGGGAAGCGCAGATCGCCGATCAGCAGATTCGAAAGGGCATCGATGTTCTTCTCGGAGGCGGGTCGGATTTCTACCTTCCGGATTCGCTGGGCGGTAAACGAAAAGACAATCGCAACGTGATAGACGAAGCGATAGATCTGGGATACATGTTTGTCGATGACCGCGACGGCCTCCTCGGTGATGTACGACTGCCGCTGCTCGGTATTTTCTCCACCGATCATATGGCCTTCGAAATCGATCGCTCGAATACCTCTCAGCCCAGCCTGGCGGAGATGACGACAAAGGTACTGGACCTTCTGGACGGCGGAGAGGAGGGATTTCTGGTGGTGATCGAAGCGGGTCGGATCGATCACGCCGCACACGCCAATGATCCAGCGGCTCACATACATGATATTCTGGCCTATGACGAGGCGATAAAAGTCGCGCTGGATTTCGCGCGGCGAGACGGCCATACGCTGATCGTAGCGACGTCGGATCACGAGACCGGAGGTCTCGCTCTGGGACGAAACAAGAATGGAGACGGTGTCTACGTCTGGAATCCCGAACTGATCAGCGGCATAGACAGTTCGATCGAGTATTTCGTGACGTCCCTCATGAATCGACTGAGCGCCGGGTCACTGGGACCACATATTTCCACCTTCGTCCGTGAGCAGTATCGCGACGTATTTGATATCGCGAATCCGTCGAGTAGGCTGCTGGCCCAGACGGATGATCTCATCGAGCGCGCCGTGTCGGATGGCAATGTCGGCGTCATCCTTCGACTCGCACAAGCGCTTGCCGAAGAAATCTCCCGCCCGGCCGGTATCGGATGGTCCACCTGGGGCCACACGGCGGTGGACGTGAACATGTACGCTTTCGGCCCCGGCAGTGAGCATTTCAAGGGCAGCATAGACAATACGGAACT
>JACZYK010000048.1 GCA_022571135.1 Bacteroidota bacterium | reverse complement strand
TCGTAGATAGTAAGCCCCTGGAGTTTCCCCGGACGCACAAGAGTCCGAACTTCTTCAAGGCCCTTCGCCAGGTCGTCGATCGGTATTCGCTCCCGGTGCGCGGCCATGGTGCCGTCCACCGGCACCTTGCCGCCGGTGAGTGCCAGAAAACTCTTTTCCACGCTATCCGTGGTCGCTTTTATCATCGGCGGCATGATGATGACTGGATGTCGAAGCGTTCCCGTCGATATTCTTTCGATGACGGCGCCCGATAGTCTTCAAACGAACGAAACCGGAACATTCTCCGTTACGACCAACGACGACGCTAAGCAGCCGGTATCGGTCGCCTGGACTTTTGGAGACAACAGCATAGGATCCGGGGCGTCTCCCACCCACTCCTGGAGAGAAGCCGGCACCTACACCGTAACGGCGACGGCAACCAACCGGAAGGGGAAATCATCCGATTCGGAATTTTCTTCGGTCGTCGTTTACAATCCTCCGGTCCCCGCCCAGATCGTCAGTCTTCGGGCAAGCAATATGAATCCCGACACACAGACACAGGTTGGCTTCACGGCATCGGTCGATGGCGACGAGCCGTTGACGTATGCCTGGGGATTCGGCGATGGAGAGACGAGCAGCGCGGCTGCACCCTCCCATACATACGGCAGTCCGGGAACGTATTCCATAAACCTGGATGCATCGAACAAGTATGGATCTGATTCGAGGTCCATGACGCTGACGGTGGTCTGGTACGAGGCGACTATGTGCAAGGAAGTCTCCGAACTCAACGGGGTTTTCTTCAATCGTAATTCCAGCGTTCTGAGTGACGAAGCACAGGCCGGATTGGACGATAATCTTCAGATTCTCAACGAGTGCCCGAATATGAATGTCCGGGTTGAAGGTCTTGCTGCTCCGGGTGAGAGAAGGGCTCAGGAACTCTCTGAAGACCGCGCTCGGGCTGTTGAAGAGTATTACACGGAACATGACGTGGCGGCGAGTCGCCTCGTCTCCGTAGGCAACGGGCGCGCATCGGGCATGGCCAGTACGAAAGAAGGTCTAAGCGCTTTCCGCCGGGTGGACACGATCATCATCCGATAACGACGTCCTTCGGTTTCAACGCCTGAAAAGGGCCGCCTCTCCGGGCGGCCCTTTTTTTGTAGTACTTCATTTTATGGCGTAGGAACGAGTCTCATTATGAGCATTCTCGCCTCTCTCACCCTCGTCGACAGGTTCTGCACCCGGCAAATGGCTCATTGAGGGTTGATTTCAGATATTTGAGGCCGATCACATAGGAATATCGCCGTTTTGGCAAGGCTTTTGTCTGTCACCATTGCGATATGTACATCAGCGAATCGATCGCGGACACAGTGGTTATGAACGGATTTCCTCGGCTGTTGGTAGCGATACTCTTGTCCGGACTTATTTCGACGCAGGTTTCGGCCCAGAGCAACCAGTTTCGAGACACCAAGGCTCATCTTGGCGTCGCCGCAGGTCTTTTCACGTATCACGGTCCCATAGACCTGACGCAACCTCGCAGCAGGGCGAATTTCGTCCGCGAATCTGATCCTGCCGCCGTATTTCTCGGTTCCTTTCCGATCGTCGGAGATCTCTTTTACTTCCGCTTCCTGGTGGCTGTGACCAATTTCAGCACCCGGGACGGTCGTCGTCTCGTCGGCAGCGGCAAAAACGAGTTTCTAACCAAAAGTATTCTTCTATTCGAGCCCGAAGTCGTGATGACACTTCGTCCCGGCTCCAAGAGCAGGGTCATGCCGTACATTTTCACGGGATTCGGCGGAACGTTGGCCGACGTTTTCGGCAGCCGAAAAAACACGGTTGATCTTCCGGGCACGGGCGTACCGGGTCCGGAAAGATCGGTGTTTCATCTTCCGATCGGATTTGGAATAGACGTGGCCTTCAACGGATGTTTTTCGATATTCGGAGAGGCCAGTTGGCGCTTTGATCTGAACTATGTGTTCAAGAACGATCCAAATTACGATCCGCACAATACCTCCCTTGTCATGGGCGGACTCAGGCTGTGCCTCCGAGATCCGTTCAAAAAGGTTGCGCCCCCACCGCCTCCGATCCCTCCGCCGCTGCCCGTGCCAGCCTATGCTCCGCCGCTTCCTGAAACGACCAAGGTTTGCCGTCTTGTCGAACTGAATACCGTCTTTTTTGCATACAACTCCATCGAGTTGGACGATAAAGCGCGCGGGCTATTAAACGAAAACGTGGACGCCCTGAAATTGAATCCTACGTGCTGCGTGGAGATCAGGGGCTATACCGACCGTGACGACGCCACGCTGGACGTGTACGCACTGCGCATCTCCAGACAGCGCGCTGAAGTGGTATACCGTTATTACCTCAGCCAGGGACTGGCGGCCGTGACGTTTACCGTCTCCGCCGTCGATGCCACCGAGTTCTGCGGCAAACAGGCCAAGGGCAAAGACCCGGGCTGCCCGCTGAGCCGCCGCGTCGAGTCCGTTCCGTCTGACTGTTCGCTTCTGCTCAAATGAGGCTGACGGGCTGCATCGGTCTGGCCTATCTTGAAGGGTTCTCATCCCCGCACCAGATCCGCAACCCATGCAGGATTTCGAAAAGGAAACCCGCGTTCGACTTTCCCGCGCGATTAAAGAAGAAGCCGTCAGAATAGGCTTCGACGCGTGCGGCATATCGGAGGCCGGACGCCTCGATGAGGAATCCCGCCGTCTGGAAGACTGGCTTCTAGCCGGTCGGCATGGCTCCATGTCCTGGATGGAAGGTCACTTCGAAAAGAGAACCAATCCAAAGTTGCTTGTCGACGGAGCCCGCTCGGTCGTCTCCGTCCTGCATAATTACCATCACCCTTACCAGTCCTCCAACGATCCGAATATCGGCCGGATCAGTCGTTACGCATGGGGGGATGACTATCACGACGTAATGAAACGCAAACTCCGTAGCCTTCTGTCCTGGCTTGACGAGGAGGCTGGAGGCGTGAAGGGTCGAGTGTTCGTCGATTCGGCGCCGGTGCTCGACAAAGCATGGGCGGCTCGGGCCGGACTCGGGTGGATAGGGAAACACTCGAACCTGATCAGTACCGAGATCGGTTCCTGGTTCTTTATCGGGGAACTGATCGTCGATTTGCCCCTGGATCCAGACGAGCCGATCGCCGACCATTGCGGCACGTGCACTCTTTGCATCGACGCCTGTCCGACGGACGCCATTGTAGAGCCCTACGTCGTCGATGCCAACCGGTGTATTTCCTACCTGACGATTGAGCACCGAGAGGACGACGTAGCGCAGGATCTACGTGACGCAATGGGCAACTGGATTTTCGGATGCGACATTTGTCAGGATGTGTGTCCGTGGAACAAATTCAGGCGGACATCCGGAGAAACTGCGTACAGACCGCGCGAAGGAACGCTGGACACAGCGCTGGCGGAGTGGGCAGAAATCGACGAAGCGTCATTCAGATCGCGTTTCAAGAACAGCCCAGTCAAAAGACCAAAATGGGAGGGTTTCGTGCGAAACGTTCGATACGCCCTCGTGAACGCGGAAGGCAACGTAGAATCGACGATGAAGGTCGTTCCTGTGCGAGAGTCGCCTACGATGGCAGAGGCGCCGCCGAATCAAGAGGAAGAGTGATCCTGAAGAGAGAGCCGTTTCCTTTTTCGCTTTCTACTTCGATTCGTCCGCCGAGTAGATCCAACAGGCGTCTGGACAGAGCTAGACCCAGACCGGTACCTTCGAATTTTCTAGTTCGCCAGTTTTCTTCCTGCGAAAAAGCGTCGAATAGCTCGCCCTGATACTCCTTCGAGATCCCGATCCCCGTATCCTCGATTTCGATCACCGCGTCTTTCTCGGAGTAACTCGTCCGGATTGTCACGGATCCCATTTCGGTGAACTTGACGGCGTTCGACAGCACATTGTCGAGAATCTGTTCGAGTCGTCTCGGATCACTCTTCACCGCCGGGCCGCGATCGTCTGTCAATAGATGAAGTTTGACTCCTTTCTTCTCCAGCAGCGGCCGGACTTTTGACGCTGCTTTTTCAATCAGTTCATGCAGCCGAACATCCAGCTTCTGGAGCGCGACTTTGCCCATTTCCAGGTTCGAGAGTTCGAACAGGTCCTGGACCAGACCCTGCAGCTTCTGTGATTGATCGGTCAGAACATCTACGAACTCGCGCACCTGATCCGGAAGTCGCATTCCGATACGCTCCTCAAAATCAGACAATTCCTTATCCAGAAGCTGTGCGTATCCACTCATCGCCCCGAGAGGCGTGCGAATCTCATGACTCATCGTGGCAATGAATGCCGTTTTCGAGTTGGCCGCCGCTTCGGCTTCCTTCTTGGCTGCCAGAAGGACTTCCTCGGCAGCTTTCATCTCGGAGACATCCGTGAGAATTCCGCTTACCGTCAGGATACCTGCCGAATCCGTGGAAGGCGTAGCGTGTTCGCGCAGCCAGCGAACGGTTCCATCGCGGTGGTAAATCCGATACACGATCCGGCTTTCGTGACCGTCCCGAAGCGTCATATTGTTTGCGCGAACGAGTGAGCGATCATCCTTGTGGACCACATCCCTCATCCATCTTACCCCACCGCTTTCTCCTCGCACAATCTCGGTGGGGCAGAATCCGGTCAGATGGTCTAGCTGGTGGGTAATGAATATGTAGCTGCGAGTATAGTCTGGATTGATTCGGAAACTGAAGATCGCATCGTCAATCGCTACGATCGTATCTCGAAATCGGGTGTTTGAGGCAATCCACGAATACAACAACTCGAAAACATCTGAGAGGCGAGCGGTTCGCTCCATTAGGGCGAGATCGTGAATGGCTGTTCCGTTTCTCTGCCCTGTCCAGACAACGAAGAGAAATCCTGCCGGTCGTGCATTTTCGCTGATCGGAGAGATGATGGCTTCGGTGCATACGAGTGCTTCGCACAGATCCGTGGCGATGCCTCGATCGATGTGGATGGCGCCATGATCAGCAACCATCTGACGAAATTCAAACAGCCTGTCGCGTATCATCTTGTGATCCTCGTCCCGTTCTTCGTGAGGACCACTCTCTGCGTAAGGCTTCAACTGCCCGTTTCCGTCCAGCATCATCAGATAAACGCGGTCCGCGCTGAGGCCTTCAAGAATGAATCGCATGGCCGAGTCACAGAAAATGGCGTGATCGGGTGCGGTCGTTGCGATCCGACGAAGCTCCTGCTCCGCATCTTCCAGGGACCGTTCGAGCTCGTCTTCGAGAACCTCACTGGCGCTGCGCGCCGTCTCCAGGATCACGTTTTCGGACTCCCGACGGCTTACGGCTTCGAGATCGTCCCCGGATTCAGGGTCCATTATGTCGGGATGGCTTCGATAGACAGACGCCAGCAGGTCATCTTCGCTCCTGTCCAGATCCGCCTCGTTCGTGTTGACTGTAGCGGAGGCATCCAGATCCTCCGGCGCATAGCCGAATATGAACCAGCCGTCCTCGGTGGCCCGCTTCACGGCGCCCATATGCAGACCGCCCATCTTGAGAGGCAACTGCACGGGCTGTTTGGCTTCTAGATCTGAGAGTGCAATGTGCAGATCATCGGGTAGTTCGGATCCACGTTTCCATCCCCAGAATATTTGAGCGATGGGGCTCACCGTTATTAGCTTGCCTGTGTCGTCGATCTCGACAAATGCGAGCTTGTCCTGTGAGAGGTTTCTCACCCGGTCGAATACGGAACCGCTCGAGACACCAAAGAGAGCGGTTAGATCCTCGTACGGAGAGCGGAAATTGGATTCTGCAAGCATACCCCACGCCCCTTACAAATTGGAGGCCAATCAGGAGGAATCAGGGTGTGAAATCTGAATTTCGTCCGCTCTCTCTCTAGGAACCACTAAAAACAGCCATAGAAGGCCTGTTAAGACCTGTATTCCAGAGAATACGACTATGGCCTGTCGCAGGTTAAGAAATGAACTTTCCAGAACGAGACTCGCTGCAAGAATTGAGATTGCATCGGCCGACATGATCAGCAGCCACTCGGTGGCGAACACGCGGCCCCGGAATCGATCTTGCGTACGTTTCTGAAGCATAACCGTTGAGAACACCCAGTTCGCACCGCCGGCAGCGTGTGCAATCACGATTGGAACGGCGATCAGATATGACCACGGCATGACGCCCACAAGGCAGTAGCAGAGACCGCTGAACACAATGCAGCCACCGAGAAACGCCGGCCATTGGTTCTCGTTCTTGACGAGGGCCCGGGCGATGATGGGACCGATTCCGGTTCCAAATCCGCGGGCAGCGAAAAGTATTCCGATTGCAGCCGCTTCGCGGCCGGGAACGAGTTGTTCACCGAGTAGTGCCAGCATATAGACTAGGGCTCCCCCGGCGACAGCCCAACTGGCCTTGGCCAGGGCAATCCGGCCTATTCGAGGAAACCTTCGGACGTGCTGCCAGCCGTCTATCACTTCCCTCAAGGCGGTCCTGAGCACGTGGCCGCTGGTTGGCTTGTCGGTATGCTGGGGAATGACCGTACGGAAAATGAAAAAGGCGGAGACGATGTAGGAGGCCGAGTCGATGACGAAGACCGTCTTCAGTCCCAACAGATCTGCGGCAAGGCCGCCCACGGCCGCGCCGAAGGTCAACAGGACAGACCAGGTTACGGCCATGAGCGTGTTCGCCGTGACGAGCTCGGACCTGGAGGTAAGGTTGGGAATCGAGGCACTCTGGGCCGGATGAAACGCCGAACCGATCACGACCTGCAGTGTCGTAAAGACATAGACCAGATAGACCTCGTCCGCTTCGTCGATCAATAGAAAACCGAGAACCACGCCGGCTCTCATCAGGTCCGTCACGATCATGACCCGTCGCCGGTCGAATCGATCGACGAGCAGCCCGGCGATCGGGGAAGCAATCGCCCACGGCAGCATTTTCGAAATGAAAACGGCTCCGAGTGCGAATTCCGATCCGGTCAGTCTGAGGATTAAACTATAGAGCGCGATGGTGTTGAACCAGTCGCCGAAAAGGGAAATGACATTGCCCAGCCAGAGGCGGCGAAAGGACTGATTTCCTTTCAGAAGGGCTATATATCCCGGTTCTCCGGATGCCGGCATGGGCGGCTTCTATTAGGAACTAGGAAGATGTCGACTCTTCGTCGCCGCCCGCCTCCGGTCGCAGAAGAGGAAACAGAATCACGTCACGGATAGACTCCGAGTCCGTCATGAGCATGGCGAGACGATCGACGCCCATTCCAAGCCCAGCGGTCGGAGGCATCCCGTACTCGAGCGAACGAATAAAATCCTCGTCTATCTGCATGGTTTCCTTGTCACCTCCTTCCTGGAGTCGGGCCTGATCTTCGAAGCGAGAACGTTGATCGTGCGGATCGTTCAATTCCGAAAACGCATTGCAAAGCTCCTTACCGTTGCAGATGACCTCGAACCGCTCCACCAGCTCTTCGATTTCTCTGTGGCGCTTTGCCAGCGGGCTTAGCTCGACCGGATAATCCGTGATAAAAACGGGTTGGATCAGTTTGGGCTCTACGAACTCACCGAAAATCACGTCGATCAGTTTGCCTGCGCCCATCGTATCATCGATTTCCAATCCGAGGGACTCCGAGATGGAAACCAACTCGTCCCTGCTTTTTCCTCTCACGTCGTGGCCCGTGTAGAATTTGATCGCTTCCAGAAGAGGTAACCGTTTCCATGGCCGTTTGAAAGAAATCTGCTCGCCGCCAACACATATCTCCGTCGTTCCGTGCAACTCGGTCACAATGTCTTCAATCATTTCTTCGAAGAGCTCCATCATCCAGACGTAGTCCTTGTAGGCCACGTAGATCTCGAGCATCGTGAACTCGGGATTATGATAGCGGCTCAATCCCTCGTTCCGAAAATTCTTGGCAATCTCGTACACGCCGTCAAATCCGCCGACGATCAGCCGCTTCAGATACAACTCATCCGCTATGCGCAGATAGAGTCTCATATCCAGCGCGTTGTGATGCGTCGTGAAGGGTCGGGCGAGGGCGCCGCCGTAGACCGGCTGAAGAGCCGGCGTTTCCACCTCGACGTAGCCGCGCTCGTCCAGGAAACGCCGGATAGCGGATATCATCCTGGCCCGCGTCTTGAACACGTCCCGCACCTGAGGATTGACGATCAGATCCACGTATCTCCGGCGATAGCGGAATTCCTTGTCGGTTACCTCGTTAAACAGTTGACCATCCTGTTCTTTCACGACCGGTAGCGGGCGAAGCGACTTCGTCAGCAGCTCGAGTTCCTCGGTGTGGACGGACACCTCGCCCATCCGGGTTCTGAAGACGAATCCCTTCACACCGACGATATCGCCGATATCGAGAAGCCTCTTGAATACCTGGCTGTAGAATCCTTCGGGTAGGTCGTCGCGTCGAACGTAGACCTGAATCGAACCTGAAGAGTCCTGAAGGTGAAAGAACGCGGCCTTGCCCATGACTCTTTTGGACATAATGCGGCCGGCTATTGATACCGAAAACGGCTCCTGAGCCGGTCCGTCGTCGCCCGGCTGGTGAAGTTCGTCGTCGAACGATTCCAGAATCTCCCGTGCGTGCGAAGTTACGTCCCACCCGTAGGCATAGGTCTGGATTCCAGCGTCCTCGAGATGTTGCCGCTCTTCGCGGCGCCTCTCTTCCTGTTCCGTAAGCTCGTGAGACATTTGGGGCCGAATGCGTCTGCTCTTGTCGATCGGGAAAGGTACGCAACTCCGGAACGACCTATCCCGGTGCTGGATGGGGCTAGTGATTACTCAAATAAATTCGAGTAAACGCTAGTTCGCCGAGTAGTTCGGTAGGTGCCGGATCGTGATCCGGATATCCTCCGTGGGACGGTCTGCGAGACCCCTCGGCGCCGGTTGTCCGAGCTTTTTCGGTGTGTCGGTATTCGCGATGGCGTCAAGGACATCGAGTCCTTCCACGATTTCTCCGAATACGGTGTAATCCATGTCCAGTTGAGGCGTGCCGCCTTCCGTAGCGTAGATCCGACGCACATCGTCCGTGAACTGGAAGTCAGGACCGGCTTTCTTTTTGATCATCGTTTCGATCCGGGACAGTATCTCGTCCGTATACACCTGACCGTGTACGAGGTAGAACTGGGATCCGCTCGACTCGCGATTCGGATTGAACTCGTCGCCCTGCCGGGCAGCAGCGATAGCTCCCTTTTTGTGGATGAAATTCGGATTGAATTCCGCCGTGATCGTATAGCCGGGGCCTCCCAGTCCGTCGTTAGTGGGATCGTCATCCTTCGAGTTCGGGTCGCCACCCTGGACCATGAAGTTCGCAATGACGCGATGAAAAAGCGTGTTATCGTAGAATCCTTCGGCGACCAGCTTCTTGAAGTTATCCCTGTGGATGGGGGTCTCGTCATAGAGCCTGACGACCATTATCCCGTAGGACGTATCTATTTCATAGTAATTGCTTTCCTGGGCTATGCAACCCGGAGTAGAAAGAGTCATAATTGCTATCAGGGGGAGTATGAGGTTCACCCATCCATTACGGTCGGGCGACTCTGCGGTCGTCGGTTCAGTCATGTTTCTCGGATTCGTCTTGGAAGTACTCAAGTATTGCAACGCGGAGCAATTTTTCCTGCTCCTCGACGGATAACGATGGCACCGGTACCTTGCGCTCCCAGAGCCAGAGTCCATGTTCATCCATACCGGCCCGCTCGTAGATTCCCAGTTTTTCGAACACGCAATACGTACCCTCCATGATCAGTTCCTGCTTTCGCTCGCGCCTGATTTCCGGCTGGTAACCCATACCCTGAGACTGGACACCGATAAGAAAAAGTATAGCTTCTATCGTCATGTCCCGGCCAAATCGGCCAGTAGGTCGCTCGGTCAAAGAACTCCACCGGCGTTCCAGATCCGCATCTTCTACGGTCAGATATTGGGCAACCGCTGGATCCATGATTCAGAATCGGGACTCGTAAGCATCCGGTATCCGCGCCGGGCGTCCGGCATCGCCCGTGCGGAGCGGATGAACCGCTCGCATACCTGTACAGGTGCCATTGGTTCCGATGCATTCCGAGGCGAGGTTTCGCCTATTGGCGGGGACTCAGATAACCCCGGACGTTCGAACGTAATCGTTCAGATAACCGGCAAGCAGATCCAGCATGGCCGATGCGGAGTCCGCGCTGAGCCTCTCGGATCGCACAGCTAGACGAACCGTCTCGGTCGCCATGATAGCATAAGCCGGAATCAGATGGGGGACGCGTTTCTCGATCTCAGTCAGGTGTGCGGCGAGTACGTCCACATCTCCCCTCACCACGGGCCCGGTCAGCGCGTTTCCCGGACCTTGAGTATATGCGTTTGCTATTGCCTGGTGGGCCAGGGCCTTGAACAGACCGTGCTCGGTGTCGCCCGGCGGCTCGGTTGCCTTATACAGCTCTTCCGCAAGCGCCGAGAGTGTTACGAGATAATTGCTCGCCGTTACGGAAGCCGCGTGGTAGAGGATTTTTGCGTCGGTGCGTATATGAAAAGGGGTCGCCCCGAGGCGTCGCGCTATATCCTCTGCAACCGCCCTGGCGTCTTCTGCTCCTTCGATGGTCACAGGAAGATCCTTGAAGATGTTGGACGGCTCGTCTTCCGTGGCAAACGTCTGCAGCGGATGGAAGGAGGCCGTTGCGGCGCCGTGCCCCTGGAGGGCGCTCAGCACCTCGGAGGAGTGAACTCCCGACGTGTGCAGGACGATTCTCCCCGTCCAGTCCGTATCCGAGTGGGCGAGTCTTGCGGTGACCGAAGCAAGGGCATCGTCGGGGACCGCGATGATGATCAGACGACCGGGGATGCTCTGACTCAATTCCAGGGATCGTGCTTCTCCGGAGCCGATTCTCTCGACCAGGAGTTCGGCCGGTTCCAGGCTACGATTGACAACTGCTTCGCAAGACAGGCCGATCTTCGTGAGAGCGGGGCCCAGGACCGAAGCCAGCCTGCCGGCTCCAATCAGAGAATAAGATTTGGGCTTTCCATCCGACATGTTCCGATGCTTCGGTCTGCGCTACGCAGCGGGTCTGTTCTTTGCGATACACTCCACAATCGCCTTCAGCAAATCCATCAAAGCCTTCTGTTCTTTGATTGAATTTGCGAAAGCGGGGGGCTTTGGCGAGGCCAAAATTAGCGGTCGCTGTTCAGATCTGCAATGCCCATGTAAAGCGGACTCAGGATTGCGCCGCCGGACCGGGATCAATTTAAATGGCGCTGTCCATTCCGGCGAGATGCTCGTGGAAGTCGGCAGCCGGATTCTCTTCGCGCTTGAGCACGAACGACTCAATCCCGAATACATCGCCCAGAGACTTTCCTTCTTTAATAGCCGCGACGAGGCGTGACTCCTTCTCCAGGGCGAGTTCGGCTGCGTCATAGACGGCGGGCAGGTCGGACTCATTGAGCACGAGAACACCGTCCGCATCGCCGATGATCCACTGCCCCGGCTCTACTGTGGCGAGACCAATCTGAACGGATACATCCAGAACTCCGATGCCTTTTTTCTCGTGGGGAAGTTTCAGTGGGCCGATCGGGATGCAGCCCCGAGAGAATATAGGCAGCCCAATTTCGATGAGATCTGCAGTATCGCGCACAAGTCCGTCCACTACGATTCCTTCCAGTCCTCCTCGTTTTGACTCCGTAGCAATGATATCACCCATCAGTCCTGCGAGATTCTCCCGGTTAGCGACCACGACAACGTCTCCGTTGCCCGCTCGATGGACAGCGAGTAGAATGGCGACGAGATCGTTGTTGGCCTCAACCGTCCTGGCGGGTCCTGCGATTTTCAACCGGGGATGGATCGGGTGCAGTCCCGCTCCCACAACACCCAGCCTTGCACCCGTTCGATACGCCACATCGGCGATAAGCGCTGCACTGTATCGCCCGTGAAAGGCCTTTCTGAAAGCTTCCATCGGCAATCTACCTCGGTCAATCCATGATTCCGAAGTATACGACACCGTTGGACTGCCCATCACCGCCGGTCATGGAATTACTCCGATCCGGGGGCGCTCAGGCTCAACGAGCGAAACTGAAACCGATGAAGAGGGATCGTTTGCATAGATCCTAGCGCTCTTCGAAGACCACTCGAAGCTCGAGCTGGTTCGTGACAGGGCCTCCGGCGATAATCGTGATTCCAGGTTCGAGACCCATGAGACCGACTTTATCGATCAGAGATGCCGTACGATACGAGTCACTTAGTGTTGACGGATTGTTTAGATCGATCAGCGGATTCTCGTCATCCGAACAGCCGAGGAGAAGAGTACAGACACACAGCGGGGGTATGAGAAATCTGTTGCTCCTACCCATTCTGAACATTCTA
>JACZYK010000332.1 GCA_022571135.1 Bacteroidota bacterium | reverse complement strand
GAAGACCGGAGGGCAGCGCTCCAGGGGCGGATTCTGAAAGTGATCGGGCCCTCGACCGATCCGTCGGTTCAGACGCTAGCCGTAGCAATGAGCCTCGGGGTGCGTGCCGATTTTTCTCCGGAATCCCTCAAGGAGGCCGAGTCCGCCTCCCTCTCGATCTCCGAGGAAGAAATCTCCCGGCGTGAGGATCTCCGGGCCAAACGGATCTTTACGATCGATCCGGAAGACGCTAAAGACTACGACGACGCCATTCACATCGAAGCCCTTGCGGACGGCACGCTGGAAGTGGGTGTACATATCGCAGATGTGAGTCACTACGTGCGGGAAGATTCGGAAATCGACAGAGAAGCATTCCGTCGCGGCACGAGCGTCTACCTCGTCGACCGGGTCATTCCCATGCTCCCGGAGCGGTTGTCCAACGAAATCTGTTCGCTTCATCCGAACGAGGATCGGCTCGCATTCTCGTGCATCATGCGGGTCACGCCCGAGGGTGAGGTTCAGAGTCACCGCCTCGTCGACACGATCATCCGTTCCCGACAACGGTTGACCTACGAAGAAGCCCAGGCGGTTCTGGACGAAGACTCGGCCGAGTTCTCAGGGACCGAAATCGAGAGTGATCTCAGACTTGCAGCCCTACTCGCCGAAAACCTCACATCTTCCCGACGCGAGCAGGGCGCCATTAACTTCGACCTGCCCGAAGTGCGCGTCGTGCTCGACGAGAACGGCCGCCCGACGGACATCGTCCCGAGAGTTCGCCTGGCGACGCATCGCCTCATCGAGGAGTTCATGCTGCTTGCCAATCGCACGGTGGCTCGCTCGCTCGGAGACCTCGATTCTCGTCCGTTCGTTTTCCGGGTTCACGAACATCCCGACCGGGATAAGATCAAACACCTGGCCAGCTACGTCAGAGCGTTCGGACACGAATTGCCCCATGAAAACGGTCGCGTGAGTCCCCGAGACCTCAACCGGTTGCTCGAGAAGGTCAAGGGCTCGATCGAGGAGCCGGTCATCGAGGAAGCGGCGCTCCGGGCGATGGCCAAGGCTCGGTACGCCGTGGAAAACGCAGGCCATTATGGCCTTGCCGTGGAATTCTATACCCACTTCACGAGCCCAATTCGACGATATCCCGATCTGGTCGTTCATCGACTCGCAAGGCGCAATGCAGCCGGAGCGGATCCGTTGTCATACGGCGATCTCAAACAAATGTGCGACCACTCCTCCGAAAGAGAGCGCGTCGCGACCGGAGCGGAACGGGCGTCTGTTCGTCTCAAACAGGTCGAATACGCGGCCAATCACATCGGAGACCGATTTAGGGGGGTGGTCAGCGGCGTTTCCAAATTCGGCGTCTATGTCGAACTGGAAAGAATTCTGGTGGAAGGAATGGTCCATGTTCGCGATATGGAGGACGACTACTACGAGTACGATGAGCGTTCCTACGCGCTCGTCGGGTATCACTCCGGAAAGAAATACCGCCTGGGCGATTCCGTCATCGTCGTTCTTGCTGCCGCTCGTCCGGAGTCGAGAGAAATCGATCTCGTTTTTTACTCCTCACGGACGCGCAAAAAAAAATCCCCCAGGAGGCGTAAACGCTAAAGATCTGAACGTTTTCGCCGAAATCGAACCTGAAGTCGCGATTCGTTCCCGGTGCCGGTTGAAAAGATGAATCCAGTCTCAGGCAAGGACACATATAAACTGCTGATACGCAACCAATGGAAGACTTCCCTGCGCTCTCTTCGTGAACGGCAGGGATGGTTCATGTGGCTGATTCTGGGTGTCATGGCCGTTTATTCCAGTTTTACACTCCTCGTGCTCGGCTATTATTTCGACCGGTTTGTCACAGAGATATTCCCTTCCATGGATCCGGTCGTCCTGGTCAACCGGTATCTACTGACCGCTTTTGTATCGCTCTTCTTCATCCGGTTTCTGTTTCAGAAAATGCCCCGGATGAAGGTAGTGCCCTACTTGCACTTGCCGATCCGGCGCAGGAGACTGGTCCTTTTCTTTCAGGGGACCTCTCTCCTTAGCGTCCACAACATCTATCCGATGTTGTTTTTCATTCCTTTCTGGATCCGGTTCGTCCTTCCGTCCGATATGATCGCCGGCAATGTCTACTGGATTATCTCGGTAGTGGGTGTTCTGGGCGGATCTCACTTCGCCAATCTGTACCTGCGAAGCCTTCTGAAGCAGCGATCAGGCATCTTCTACCTGCTGATGATTCTTTTCATTCTTGTGACGGTTGTCGACGAGACCGCGGGACTGGGAATGATTCAGAACACATCGGCATACCTGTTCGACCAAGTTTTGGGGGGCGACCTGTCATCCTTCGGCCTTCTGCTCAGCATCAACCTGGCCATGGCGGGGGCCTCGACGATGACACTCTTGCGGTCGTTGAACGAACCTCACGCCGCGCAGATGACGAGCCACGTTTCTTCGAGGGAAATCGTAATTCCGGAACGTTTCGGTATAACGGGCCGACTCATATACCTCGAATT
>JACZYK010000331.1 GCA_022571135.1 Bacteroidota bacterium | reverse complement strand
GGCGACCGTGACGCGTCGATCGCGATGACGCTCCAGGAGGAGCGCGCCGGAGTCCGCGTCAGACCGTCGTAGCCCGGGAACGTTGTCAGGTCGACTGAACGGCCCGACGAACCGCTTCCTCAAGAGATGAAGCGGTATGCGTAACCGCCCCGCGTTCGACGGCCCTTTCGATCACGTCCGGCCTATCGAAGCCGGTAATGATCAATTCCGGCCGGGTTCTGCGAAGGGCCAATCCGAACGATCCGCCCATGAGTCCCGTCCCGATGATAGAAATCCGATCAATCATTTCGAGCTATTTGTGGCCGCCCTCCGTTCGTCGTAGCCGCCCGGCGTATCATACCGACCCGGTTCCGACTTGAACTTCGTCCGTCTGCTATGCCAAAGTATCCTTTCGTTACCGATGATGCATTTCTTTTTGAATCCATGATTGGCCAAGAGAAACGGCTGACAATGGAGTCGGCCACGTATTTCGCTCAAACACAACTGGAACCCCGAGCGCTTGAAGGGAATCAGGGGCTCATATTCCATGAAGAGATTCCAGGAGAAATGGGGCGTCTTGGAACAACCCTTCCGCCCGGATACGGTGGCTGTGGCGTCTTTTCCCCTCTACTTGCATGGCGGCTCGGATCCCTGTATGATTAAAGAAAGGGAGTGCCGATCTTTGCGTAGGTCGTCGACTAGCGGCTGATACCACACAACAGAAAGCTGTCATGAATATGATACCTGTATTCGTCGTCTTCATCGTATTTACTTTCGTATTCGGAGTTATCAAGATGGCCTTCGACTACAACCGCAGTAAGATGCTGGCCGGTTCCGGCAACGGAGGTGCAAGTCTCAAAACGAGCGAACTCGAGGCCCTCATACGTGGCGCCGTAAAGGATGCGGTTCAACCGATCCTCGATCGTCTGGACGAAACCGATCGGCGACTTCAGGACCACGACGTTCTTCTCCTCGATGAAGGACGGGAGAATGATTCGTCCGATCTCTCCCAGAATTAACGGCCGTTGGCCCGTATCTTTGTGTTTGAACCCGGTAATTTTTGACAGACACTCGATATGCCCGAAGAAATTCTGATCATCGTTATTTTCTCGATTGCTGCCGGCACGTTGCTGTCACTTGTCAGAATGTTTCTGGGATACCAGGAGCGAAAGCGTGGAGCCGTGGGTCGGCAGGGTTCCTCTATGACGACCAGCGAACTCGAAGCAATGATGCGACGGGCGGTCGCACAGGCGACGTCATCTCTCGAGAAGAAGATCGAGAATCTGGACTTCGAAGTGGCGACTCGGAAAAAGCCCCGAGAACTGAAACGGGCCCGCACCGATTTGCTCCTCGATCCGGATGACGATGTGGAGGAGCGCGAGGGGGTCAGGCAGACTACTCGAACGCGTTCGTGATACCCCGTATCAGTGGTCGGACAATCAAAGGAAAGCGCAGACAAGTCAGGTACCGTAATTCGCTCAACCGGGAGTTGGTACGAAGTCCTGACAGATCAAGGGATCGTCTCGTGTACCGTACGAGGCAGGTTTCGTCTTGAACGATCCGATGTGACGAACCCGGTCGTGGTCGGTGATCGCGTCGGCATCCGGATGAACAAGGACGAAACAGGACTCATCGTCGATGTCTACGAGCGGCGCAATCGGCTGACGAGAAGGGCTGCCGGTAGGCGGGTGGGGAAGGAGCACATCATTGTCTCCAACATCGATTTCGTGTGGATCATCCAGAGCGTTCTCTACCCGAAGATCAATCCGGGATTCATTGACCGGCTTCTGGTGATGGCAGCTTTGTATGATATAGAGGCTGGTCTGGTGATCAATAAAACGGATCTGATCGAGGACGAATTCGTTTCAGCGATCGAGTTCTGGGAGGAGCTGTATTGCGGGCTCGGGTACCCGGTCTTACGAACGAGCGCAAAAACGGGTGAGGGTGTCGACGCCCTGGCAGAGAGACTGGGCGACTTGACAAGCGTCGTAATCGGTCCATCGGGCGTCGGGAAATCTTCTCTGCTCAATAGAATTGAACCCGGTCTCCAGCTTCGAATGGGAGACATAAGTAAAAGCACCCTCAAGGGTACTCATACGACGACGTTCGTGGCACTTTATCCCTTATCCTCGGGCGGATTTGTAGCGGACACACCCGGCCTGCGCGAGTATGGACTGATAGATCTTACACCGGAGGACCTGGCTCATTATTTCGTCGAATTCGACGAATACAGGCATGCTTGCCGGTATTCCAACTGTACCCACGATCATGAACCGGGATGCCGAATCGTCGAAGCCGTCGAATCGGAAGATATTGCTACGGAGCGATACGAGAGCTATCTGAATATGCTGAACTCGCTTCGTCTGGGCGATAAGGACGTTGGCAGATAGTCTATTTCTTCCGGCGGCCCCGCCGTCCTTTTGATGCGGCCTTCTTGACCAACAGGCTTACGGCTTCCTCCATCGAGATGGCCTCTGGAGCCGTGTTCTTCGGAATCGAGGCGTTTGTACGTTGGTGTTTGA
>JACZYK010000047.1:4515-12328 GCA_022571135.1 Bacteroidota bacterium | reverse complement strand
TTTACCTCCAAGGGCGTAGCGCTGGGTGATATCGGTCTCGACGTCGCTGTCGCCAAGACGCTCAGCAACGGCGTGGTGGTGTTTGGTGGCCTAGTGACCACCCTGCCCACCGCTACCGACAACGCGCTCGGTCTCGAACAATGGCTGCTCGGCCCGGAAGCAGGGGTTGCCATGGTTCGTCGCTGGGAGGACAACTGGACTCATCGTCGCCTCAGAACAAACATTGACGTATCTCGATCACGATGGCTCAATTGTCCAAACTTGTGATGATCTCCCAACCTTTACGGTATACTCTGAGAACAATTCTGATAGAGTACTCGCCGGAACTAAGGTTGGATTAAAGAAGGTCATTAATACCGGTGAATTATGCACTTTAGAAACCATTGCCGGAATCAATGAAGAAGTTAGATCTGTGATTAGCATTTCACCCGATGAGTTCTGGTTGGGTACACGTCACCAAGGAGCCATTTGGGTAAGGTTTAATTCAGACGAATACAATCCTGAGACCACTTCTTATTCCCCTGCTGATGGTCTGCCGTCGTCTAACATTACGGTCACTACGGTGGGAGAGGAGCCTCTTTTCTATTCAGAAATCGGGCCTTATCGTTTCATTGAGGACGAGAATCGCTTTGAGTTGGACAGACAGCTCTGGCCTTTCGATAAGGCTGGAGCAGACAGCCTCCTCACCCTGACTGAAGATCACCATGGGAATGTCTGGATGGTTTTCCCGGACAGCGTCGTCAAGGCGTTGCCCCAGGGGAAGGGTCATTACGCGCACGAGGTGCCGGAGGCTCTAAAATTCAAAAAAACAAGTACTTCGACCATTCTCGTCGAAGAAGATGATATTGTTTGGTTCAACGATGGAGATGAACTGATCAGATATGACCCCTCACGAGACAACTCGAGTGAATTCGTCTACTACTCCGTTATCAGCAGGGTCACACAAAACTCTGATGGCCACCCAATCTTCAACGGATCGTTCAGGGGCCCCAATGGAGGTATCGTTCTCGAACAACCGGAGTCATCTATTCTTGAGTTTCCGTTCGAAAACAGGGACCTAACGTTTAACGTTGCTGCTACGACCTTTATTTATCCGGAAGCGGTGCGCTTTCAGACCAGACTGGATGGAAAAACAGACAACTGGTCGCGCTGGAGCAGCGAAACTCAGTACCCCGTTAACGGCCTCAGCGAGGGATTCTATACGTTCCGGGTGAGGGCACGCGATGCCTCGGGGCGCATCAGTAAGGAAGCTGCATACTCCTTCGTGATCCTTCCTCCCTGGTATCGTGCATGGTGGGCCTATCTGATATATGTTTCGACTGTGACACTACTCGTCTTCTCGGTCAGGAAATACTGGGTGATGGTCCGCGCGCATAAGTTGGCGGCCGAGCAGGCGGAAGAGCTGGAGCGTGAAAGAACGGTCAGCAAGAAACTGCAGGAGGCCAACGAAAACCTTCTTAAGGCCAATAAGATGAAGGACGAGTTTCTCGCAACGACTTCGCACGAACTGAGAACGCCGCTTACGGCCATACTTGGATTTACGTCAATCCTAAAGGATGAGATACCGGAAGACGCTGACTACCGGGAATTTCTCGACATAATCGAGGACGCAGGTAGCCGATTGATGGAAACGCTCAATTCGCTGATCGACCTGGCCAAACTCCGAGCGGGCATGATGGACATCACTCTTGAGATCCGCGACGTCTATTATCAGTGTAATGACGGCGTAGCAGGATTCCTGGAATCAGCGCGGCGTAAAGGTCTCGAACTGTCTGTGGAGAAGCCGGAATCGTCTCTCTTTGTATCCATCGATGTTGAGGGTTTCAGCCGCGTGATCCAGATTTTAGTGGGCAACGCGCTGAAGTTCACAGAAGAAGGATCTGTGCGAATCTACATAGAGCCTGACGGTGAGTTTTTGAACGTACGAGTTCGTGATACTGGAATCGGAATTGACGAAGAATTTCTGCCGCAGCTATTCGAAGAATTTGTACAGGAGTCTGACGGACCATCGAGAATCTATGAAGGCTCCGGCCTTGGTTTGGCCATCACCACGCGCCTGGTCAAGCTGATGAACGGGAAGATCTCGGTTGACAGCAAGAAGGGAGAGGGAAGCACGTTCACCGTCACACTTCCTCGCGTAGATCCTCCGGGGGGAGATCCTATCAGGATCGGGATGATCGGACAGAAAATGGCGTCTCTCTGAAAAATTGGCAGCTGGTCCGGCTGGGGCATCAGCGCCGAATAGGAATGACACCTAATACCGGGTGAATGCGAACGGCACTCCCCATCGCATTCCGAGTGAAACCGACACGGATCGATCCAGCCCGTTAACGTCATCATCTATAGAGTGGTATCTCAGGACTCCATCCAGATAAAGAGACGGAAGGAGTTCATAACCCACGAACGCATCGATCAGGATTTCTTCCTGCCGGATCCCCTGTAACATAGAATGACCGAATTCGCCTGATCTCGTGTTATACGATACTCTCGGATCACTGCCGTAGTTGGTGGTTTCATCATTTCGGCCCCGGACGGTATACGAGATCGCTGCAGTTGCCGCAAGTCTGGCCGAAATCCGGTAGTCGATGAATGCGAGTGCATCCCACGCGTTCGGTCCTGCGGGATGGCCGAGCAAGTCTCCATGGTGCACATAGGCTTCCATTTCCACATCGTGCGAGTAAATGAACGGGCGCAGCCTGGAAAGTTCAGCACGGACAGATAACCCGTCAATTCCCGTCCTCGAAATGTGTGATCCGAGCATCCAGGCCCACTTATTCGCCCACCACTTCTTCCCGACATTCGCAGATTTGTACTCGTCGAGGAGGAATTGCCCGTACACTTTCAATCCCTCAAGCGGATACCAGGCCAGTCCACTTCCGACCAACGCGTTGTCCGGACTCCCTCGATCGCGCTCGACGGCGCGGAGGAAAATGATCGGATTGGCGTAAGACATGTCGAATCCTTTTCGCTGCCCGAGCGAATCGGTGGCGAACACGACCGACTCGAAAAGACTGAACTCCAGTCGGCCGGGAAGGTGAACGGATAGCCGGTGGAGACTCGCATATTTACGTAAGCGAATGCGCTCTCCATCCGAGGAACGAGGCCCTGCGAATCCCGCAAGTGTCGATACGTACTGAAGTCTCCAGAACGTCGTTCTGATCTGAAACTGATCATAGGCCGAGGCGTAGTTGGACAGAATCGTGCTTCCGATCCCGCTGCCCCATCGATTCGTGTCTCTCCCGAAACGGAGCTCAATAAACCGGCTCTTAAACCCGACCATCCCGACGGCTTCCATCCAGTCATAGGCACCTTCGTCTGTCGAAATGGTGAAGCCGCGACGCGGAGACGAATGCGCGTCAAAAGTTGCTCGGCTCACTTTCTCCTGATTTTCGGTAAAACGTCCCTCGTAAAACACATTCGGTCCCAAGTGCCCAGAAATCCGCGCTCCTCTGGAATTTCTCCAGACATAGTGGTCATCCACGTCGCTTCTGCGGGCGCGTCCATAAGAGAGATTGACCAGTGGATTGATCTGGACGGCATAATCGTCTTCGCTTTTAGAAATGAGGTCCCGCCCATTGAAAAACGCTCCGTAGCCTCTTTCGCGACCCCAGGCCGCCCCTGGATAGTCTCGAACACCTCGATACTGATCCAATAATCTGCGATCCAGCTCAGAGAGTTCCGAGCGAGCGCTCTCGAGCGAATCCAGATAACCGCGCGCTTCATAGGCCGAGATGGGGAGATGCGTGAGGTGCGCCCATGGAAGCAGGCCCTCGGTCTGCTGTCGGATCAGAAACTCGTGGATCGGGTCATTGATCTGCAGGATCCCATCCGACTGGGCGAGAGAGTCCGAACTGCCCACGAGTAGGAGAGGAAGAACGATTCGAAGGACCCTCAGAAACGTTCGCCGCACAGGCCGGAGCAAGACAGGAATCGGAATCATACCGCGCGTTCGCAGGATTGGATGAACTGTGCGGAGCGATAATACCACCGTCATCTTCAGAATGCACTAGATTGTGTGTGGCCAGCGCGCGTAGGATCGTTACCGTCACTAACATGGGAGTTCGCGCCCCGGGCGGAGTCGCGGGTATTTATGTCCTTCGAGGAAGACAAAAGATGATTCGAAAGATCTCCAATCGTTTAGCATTTCAGCTTCCGATTTTCATGCTCATAACGCTCCTCGTCGCGGGTTGTACGGACGAAAAACCCGATCGCATTTTCACCAACGGAGTCGTCTGGACTGGCGATCCGGCGAATCCGATCGCCGAGGCCATCGCCGTCCGGGGAGACGAAATCCTGGCGGTGGGAGCAGCAGCCGAGATCGAGGCCCTTGCGACGCCTGCGACCGATATCGTAGATCTGGAGAACTCGTTCGTCGTTCCGGGCTTTATCGATAACCACACGCATTTTCTTCAGGGAGGATTTCAGCTGGCGAGCGTGGATCTTCGAGACGCGGATTCTCCCGAAGAGTTTGCTAATCGGATTCTCGCCTTCACCGCGCTAACGCAGCCGGGACTCTGGATCACGGGTGGAGATTGGGACCACGAAGCCTGGGGCGGAAGGCTTCCTGAAAAGTCGTGGATCGACGCGTCCACGCGTGACAACCCCGTTTTCGTCTCGAGACTGGACGGGCACATGGCGCTCGCCAACTCAGTAACCCTCCAAATGGCGGGAGTCACAAGGGATACCCCGGATCCGGACGGAGGCACGATCGTGAGGGACCCCGATACGGGTGAGCCGACGGGTATTTTGAAAGACGAGGCCATGTCGATGGTCTTTGCGGTGATGCCCGAACCGAGCGCGGAAGAGCTGGCCGAGGCGCTCGAGCGCGCGATGGAGCACGCCGTATCCCAGGGCGTAACGCAGGTTCACGACATGGGGAGTTTCGGTGGATGGATGGATCTGGAGGCTTTTCGTGCGGCTCATGCCACAGGCGATCTGAGGCTTCGCGTATACTCGTTCGTGCCTCTGTCGACCTGGGAGAGGCTGTCCGATTACATATCGGAAAACGGCAAGGGCGATGAGTGGCTGAGATGGGGCGCTCTGAAAGGATATGTTGATGGATCGCTCGGCTCGACGACTGCCTGGTTCTACGATCCATACGAAGACGAACCCGAAACGAGTGGTCTGATCGTCGCCGATACGACGTCGATCAGAGAGGACGCCCTGGCCGCCGACGCAGCGGGCCTGCAACTCGGCATCCATGCGATAGGAGACCGCGCCATCGACTGGCTTCTCGGCGTTTTTCGCGATGCCAAGCAGGCGAACGGAGACCGAGACCGACGGCCTCGCATCGAGCACTCTCAGCACCTCTCGCCCGGCGCGTTCCCGAAATACCGTGACCTGGGCGTCATCGCTTCGGCGCAGCCCTACCACGCCATCGACGATGGACGCTGGGCCGCCAAGCGGATCGGGGCGGAGCGGATCAAAACCACATACGCCTTCCGATCGTTTCTGGAGGCGGGCGTGAGGCTGACGTTCGGCTCCGACTGGACGGTCGCTCCGATAAGCCCGATCAAGGGCATCTACGCCGCCGTAACGAGGCAGACCATCGATGGCGCGAATCCGCAAGGCTGGGTGAGAGAAGAGAAGATTTCTGTCGAAGAAGCCCTGCGCGCCTACACGACGTCCAATGCATACGCCGGATTCATGGAGGACCGAGTCGGGTCGATCGAGGCCGGAAAGCTGGCCGACTTCGTCGTGCTGTCGGAAAACCTTCTGGAGGTCGATCCCGGGGCCATACTGGGAGTGCGCGTGCTTAGGACCGTTATTGCAGGTCGTGACCGCTTTGTTGCGGGCGCCGACCGGGGCGGTCGAGATCAACTCCTATTAGAGCGATAGTCCCCGAGCGATGCGTGTCTTTCGGCTCATCCGATTCGGTCTGATAATGATCTGGTACGCGGCGCGTATGTCGCTGGGCGGGCGCAGAATGTCCGAGCGGGACCGCATGCGCTATATCGCTCGCATGCAGAGCGTAGCAGGAGGGAGAATGTGCTCGGCCATCAATGTCCGAGTCAGCCTAAGGGGAAATCTGCCGGAAAACGCCGGAAGTCTGGTCGTCATCAATCACCTGGGGGTCCTGGATCCATGGGTTCTGGCCTCCTGCTTCCCGGTCGCATTAGCAGCCAAGGTGGAAATGGATGCCTGGCCGGTATTCGGATGGGTAGGACAGTCGGTCGGGCTGATTTATGTGGACAGAGAGCGGCGTATGAATACCACGGGTTTCGTCGAAAAAGTCCAAAGACGTATGCGAGACGGTGTCGATGTGCTGGTTTTTCCGGAGGGAACGACGTCGGACGGAGTAACGCTGCGGCCATTCAAAACAGGAGGTTTCGCGGCCGTCGCGAATATGGAAGACGGATTTGTGCTGCCTCTCTATATGTGGGCGAGGAGAGTCAACGACGTCAATACGAATCCGCAGACCCGTAAACTCGTCACCTGGCCCGAAGGAACCAGCATGATTTCGAACGCCTGGCAAGTACTGGGGCTGAAATCAGTCGATATGGAGATTCTGGTTGGCGATCTTATTCCGACCGCGGGCATGGATAGAAAAGAATTAGCCATGGCTTCTCAGGATCAGGTTGAATCCTTGATGCGTTCGACGCTTCAGGATCAGGTTGAAACCCTGATGCGTTCGACGCTGTAAAGGGCGCACATAGTCGGTCTTTCCGGGCGTGGGGGTCCGCAGACCGGCCAACGAGAGCAAGACCTAGAAATCAATGTCGAAACGATTTACGATCGGAGACCGGGCCGGAGGACGCACGGAGGCTACCCATAAGGCGAGGAATCAATCGATGCGTCCGGTACTGGTCGTCGGTCTTATCCTTATCGGGTTGATGGCGGGCATCCTAATTACACTCCTCGCGCGCGACTCGGGGATGGACGCCTTCCAACGTCCTGTCTCTGTCGAACGCTTGGAACTCGGGAGTCCAACCGGCCGATCGCCCATTCCCGTACCAGATACCGACGCGCCCCCCGTGCTGTTCAATGCGCTCTCTCTCAACGAGGCGTTCAAGCATGTGGCCTCGCGCGTCACGCCGTCCGTCGTGTTTATTGAGGTGATCTCCATACGCCGCAATCCGTTCTATCGTTTCAACGGTGGAGCCGACGAGTCCGTCCCGTCTCAGAGCGTCGGGAGCGGCGTTATTATCAGCGAGCAGGGTTACGTAGTAACGAACAACCACGTCATCGAGGGCGCCACGCAGATCGCTGTCACGCTGGACGACAAACGCCAGTACGAGGCCAGGGTGGTCGGCTCGGACGAAAACACGGACCTGGCCGTTTTAAAACTGGACAACGAAGACGCGCTTCCGGCCATTTCGTTCTCGAGCGGAGATGATCTCGAGGTCGGAGAATGGGTATTGGCGGTTGGAAATCCATTCCGGCTCACGTCGACCGTGACTGCCGGTATCGTGAGCGCTCTCGGCCGGCAGGTGAACATTATCAACAATCGATTCGGCATCGAGAGCTTCATTCAAACAGATGCAGCGATCAATCCGGGTAATTCCGGTGGTGCGCTGGTCAATCTGAAAGGAGAACTCGTGGGCATTGCGACGGCAATCGCAACAGAGACGGGATCGTATGAGGGATATGGTTTCGCCGTGCCGGTCGATTTGATGGAACGCGTCGTGAAAGACCTCATCATGTACGGCGAGGTCAAAAGGGGGTACTTGGGCGTTTCGATCGGATCCATTGATGCCTACCAGGCAGAGCAACTGGGGCTCCCGGAAATAAGCGGTGTGTATCTGTCGGAAGTCCGCCCGGGCATGGCAGCCGACGAAGGCGGTCTCGAGACGGGGGATGTTCTGCTGACCAT
>JACZYK010000047.1:0-4505 GCA_022571135.1 Bacteroidota bacterium | reverse complement strand
CCTGATACTTGGCCGTATCGATTTCGGTGGGGCCGGAGCCGCCTCTCGCGATGAGCAGGCCGGCGGCGCCATCGCGATCCGTGTCGTAGTTGTAGAGCGTACCGCCGGTCGCGGGCAGCTTGTTCAGCGGCAGCGGCGACTGCGAAACCGTATCGGCAGTGGGCGGCGATGGGTTGTTGTGTAGATAGAACTGCTCAACGGCCAACATCGACAGCAGGCTAGAGGCTTCCACGCCGTTCGGAGCCACCATCTTGAACGGGTAGCTCGTGCCGACGGCGAGAGGCGACGAGAGCGACAACGTGATGTGCAGGGTCGCCGTCGGGTTCCATTCGACGTCGTTCTCCAGGGCGACGAAGCCCCGGCTTATCGGTCCTGGATCGCAGACCTCGACGAGCAGGATGCGCCGAGGCAGATACCGGAGATTTCGCCGGATCCCTCTCATGATGGGATCGAACGCCTGGAAGCCTGGGGCGTGGGGCTCGCGGGCGTGGACGCGCGCCTCCGGAATCGATTCGGCATGGCCCACGGCGCTTATATCGCGTTTGTCGAGACTGACGGCGCATTCGACAGAGCCGATGTTCCCCGAAACGTGATCCTGCGCGCGGTCGGTGACACGGCGGTTTTCAGTGTGGAGGAGGCGAAGGCAGCGCTTGAAGACCTGCCTGAGGACGCGGAGACGGTCGTTCTCAGGGTACGGCGCCGGGACGGCGTCGAGCTGTTCTTCGAGGTCGAAATCCCGGTCGAGTGAGCAAGTTGAATCGCAAGATCCTCGTCACCGGCTCCGCCGGATTTATTGGCCTCCATGTCTGCAAGCGACTGCTGCGCGACGGCCTCGAAGTTACCGGCGTCGACAATCTCAACACTTATTACGATCCGTCGTTGAAGCTCGCCAGGCTGGATCAACTCGAGGGGCTTGAGCGCTTCCGGTTCGTGAGGGCCGATCTGGCGAATGAGAGCGAACTCGCAGGCGTATTTGAAGACGGCGAGTTTGACACGGTGATTCACCTGGCGGCGCAGGCAGGAGTGCGCCACTCCTTCGACCACGCCGGGGATTACGTGCAGAGCAATCTCGTCGGGTTTGCGAATCTTCTCGAGGCATGCAGGCATGGCTCCGTCAAGCACCTGATCTTCGCTTCGTCCTCATCGGTATACGGCGCGAATAAACAGACGCCCTATTCGACGTCCATGAACGTCGATCATCCGATTTCTCTCTACGCGGCGACCAAGAAGGCCAATGAGCTCATGGCCCACAGCTACGCCCACCTGTATGGACTGCCGGTCACTGGACTTCGTTTCTTCACGGTATATGGCCCGTGGGGGCGGCCTGACATGGCTTATTTCATGTTCACGAAGGCCATTATCTCTGGCGAGCCGATCAAAGTCTTCAACGCGGGTAATCTCTTTCGGGATTTCACGTACATAGATGATATCGTCGAATCGATGGCGCGGCTCGTGGAGAAAGCGCCCGAGGGCGATCCGACATGGGACGGGAAAAGGCCGGATCCTTCGAGGAGTCTGGCGCCGTACAGGCTCTACAATATCGGAAATGAACGGCCGGTTCGTCTGTCGGCGTTCATTCAGATTCTCGAGGACGCCATCGGCAAGAAGGCGATCAAAGAGGACTATCCCATGCAGCCGGGCGACATGGAGATCACCTACGCCGATACGCGAGAGCTTCAGCAGTTGACCCACTACAAACCGGTTACGCCGATTGAGGACGGACTTCGTAACTTCGTCGCCTGGTACCGGGAGTTCTACGGCGCATAGTCCGCGCCAGTGATTGTCTGCGAGGGCCGCGGCGTCCACCATCTTCAAAGTCCATGATTCGATATCTCACAGCCGGAGAATCGCACGGCGAGGCGCTCATCGGAATCGTCGAAGGTATTCCGGCCGGGCTGGAGGTGCGCGCTTTGGATATCGATCTGCATCTCGCTCGGAGGTGGCTCGGGTACGGAAGGGGCGGACGGTCGAAATTCGAGAAAGACAGCGTCCACATTTACTCCGGAATCCGGTTTTCAAGGACGATGGGGGGCCCGATCGCGCTGAGGCTCGACAACGCCGCTTATCACAGGGACAAATCCGGATGGCCGGAGGTGATGGCGATCGACGGGGATGGAGAGGGTGTGGATCCGGTCACGTTACCCAGACCTGGTCACGCCGATCTGGCCGGCATCCAGAAATATGGCTTCAATGACATCCGACCGGTAATCGACAGGGCGAGCGCGCGCGAGACGGCCATTCGCGTAGCGTGCTGCACGGTAGCGAGGCAGCTACTCAAAGCGTTCGGGATCGAGGTCGGAAGCCACGTCGTCCGGATAGGCGAGGTGGGTTATGATTCGCCCGGCGATTGGAAGGATAAGGTGGATACTCTGGCAGACAATGGCGCGGAGACTGTTTTCCGGGCGGCCGACGAGAGTGAAGTTCGAATGCTGGATGCCGAGCTGACGAAGAGGTGCATCGCGCACATCGACAAAACGAAAGATGAAGGCGACTCGCTCGGGGGCGCCTATGAGGTCGTCGTGACGGGTGTGCCCCCGGGCCTCGGTTCGTACGTCCACTGGGACAGGAAACTGGATGGACTCCTGGCGCAGGCGATCCTGTCGATTCAGGGGCAGAAGGCGGTCGAAATCGGAGACGGAATCGCCGCATCATCCGAACCCGGATCGAGCGTCCACGATCCCATCGTAAAGGAGGGCGCGCGCCTTCGCCGCTCGCAGAATCGCGCAGGCGGAATCGAGGGCGGAATGTCCAACGGAATGCCGATCATCGTTCGAGGCTATATGAAGCCGATCCCTACGCTCATCAAACCCCTCCAAACGGTCGACATCGCCTCAGGAGAACCGGGACCGACCAGATACGAGAGAAGCGACGTCACGAGCGTTCCGGCTGCGTCTAACGTAGCCGAGGCAGTGGTTGCCTTCGTCATTGCCAATGCATTTCTGGAGAAGTATGGCGGCGACAGCGTCGACGAAATCAGGGATCGATTCGGTAGCTGAGCGAGGCCGGGTTCGCGAGAACGGTCCTTATCGTTTCAGAGGCTCTCAAAGGCGGGTTAGAGCCGATAGGCGCTTCGATGGCGCCCTTGCACGACCGCGCCGACTCTGGTCAATATTTTTTCGAATCAGCTCCGCAAATTCTTGTTTTTGTCCCGTTATGTAGAGATAGTCGAAGCCTTCTCAAGACTCGATACGCTCTTTACGATCGATACAGTTGCCCTGATGTCTTACCGTTCTCGCCGTACAAACCGACCGGATTCGCGGATTTCGAATGGTGGCGTTCCGCTGTGGCCGCTGGCCGGGGGCCAAAGCGGGTCGATGAACGGGAATTCGGTAAAAGGAATTCAGACGCCGTTCACTGGCAACGGAGTAGTTCCGACATGGCAGCGTGAAGGCCGAAGCGCAGTAACGCAGCCCGAATTCGATTCCTGGTCCGGCGACGACCATGGAAAGCTCGTACAGGAAGCTCTTCCAGTATGGGCGGATGAGGCTCCCAACACGGGGCCCAGATCAGCCGCTATAATGGACAGACCTCGGAGCGCAAGGTCGGTGGCGGTTCCGACGTGGAGCGGCGACGGGAAAGCCTCGCTCGAAGACATCGGCGCGGCTGAAGACATTCAGACGAAAGTGAACGTGCCGCGCTCAGACGGCGCAATGAGCACGGGCCTTACGACGAAGCCGACCCCGAGATCGGAGACCTGGAAGCTTGTGATGCTCGTCGTGATGTTCCTGGTATGGGTATCGACGGCCAGTACGCTCTTATTCCTTTATATGGATCAGTACCTGTTTCGGTAATGGATTCTGAGCTTGCCGTGCGAATATCAGCCTGGTGTCTGCGGACTCCAGGCTTTTTCGTTTTGGCGACAGACGCAAGGAAACGGAGCCAAGAGATAACCCGGTTCGAGCGTTTTGAACGCTTCGCAGTTATCGGATCTGGCCGATAGAAGGTTTCTTCGCGTGGAGGCCGCGAATATATCGACCGGGCAGGCGAGGCGTGGGGAGCGCATCCGATCGGGGGTATGTCCGAGCCATGGAGCATCCCGGGTTCGGGTGGCGTTCGCCGCGCCCTTGGAAGTCGACGCCGCGATCCGAGATGCCGTGGCCGGATGTCTTACGAACCAGCCCAGAGCCATCGTCGATCGATAAGACTAAGCGTATGATCCCGCGGCACGGGTTCACGGCCATCTTTAAGCGGCCGAAGGCAGAACTCCAAGGGTTTACCCGTGGGAATCTATAAGGCCAATTCGCAGGACTTCGTAACTATCGTTATTCGATTGACATACTCCCCACGACTAAAGCCGGGGGATTCTCGGATCAAGCAGCGATCGCTTCACCTGAAGGAATTTCCTCCAAGCCGCTGGCATCGCCTTTCCGGCAGGAGAATGCCCTCTCCTGATGATTGTTGTACATATGTTAGATATATAATGTTCCAAGTTGTTTCAGGAAAATTCATCCCCACAGCTGAAGCTGGGGGCTTTCTTTTTGCGACGTCTTTAACGTTTTTCGTAA
>JACZYK010000046.1 GCA_022571135.1 Bacteroidota bacterium | reverse complement strand
CTTTCAAACTCTTGGTTTTGATGATAGCTATACGGAATGGAACACGCGCCGGAAGATGTTTCGATTGATCCGTACTGACACGCAGCTTGCACATGGAATACGAAGCTGCCTCGTTTACGCTTTCCTGTTCGTCTACCCGGCGGCTGCCCAGACGCCACCCCCGAGTGTCGGCGACTGCCCTCGTTCAGAAGGTGAAGCTTATCTGGATGTCGGAAACGTCCGGGCCCGGATTCTCAACACGGGAGGTCTTTTCTACAGGGGCGAGCCCCACGTCTATGAGGTACCCAGAGGATCCGGAAGTAATGCCATATTTGCGGCCACGCTCGTGATTGGCGGTCAGGTCGAAAGTCGACTGCGAGTATCGGCGACCAGATACGGTGAATGGGAGTTGTGGGCGGGACCGATACCCGAATCAGGCGAAGCGCCGGACGACTGCGACCGGTATGACCGGGTGTATACGGTGCGCTCGGAAGATTTGAGTCGTTTTCTCGCCGACAAGGGAGCGACGGATGACATCCTGGAGTGGCCGTGGCATCTCGGTGCGCCCGTCGTCGATGGGGACGGTGATCCGGACAACTACAATCTCGTAGGAGGAGACCTGCCCGAGATCCTCGGTGATCAGATGATCTGGGCCGTGATGAACGACCGCGGAAACGAACACCAATCAACGGGCAGTGAGCCTCTCGGCATCGAAGTGCGGATGTCCGCCTATGCTATCGAGCGATATGTGGATCTGAGAAACATGACGTTCTACCGGTATCAGATCACGAACAGAAACTCGACCGCCATCACCGATGCGTGGGTGGGTCTATTCATGGATGTCGATCTGGGAGATTTCGATGACGACCTCCTGGGCTCGGATACGACGAATCAGGTCGGCTATTTCTACAACGGAGACAATTTCGACGGAGGGGGAGAAGGATATGGGGAGGCTCCGCCGGCCGTCGGCGCTACCGTTCTGAGCGGACCCATAATCCAGGATAGCCGGAGTTCGGCAAGCGGAGAGTGCGAGCGCGATCCAGGCGGGCGCAGACACGGCCTCACGAACTTCATGGAGATCATAAAGGGAGGAGGGAGAAATTTCGGCGAGCCACAAGTCGGGCGGGAGTACTACAACTACCTTCGCTCATTCTGGAGAAACGGCCGGCCGCTTACGGAGGGAGGATTCGGCTACGATATCGATGGTCCTCCTGTTCTCTACAGCTACCCTGGAGATCCGGTGACGGGGCAATACTGGTCACAGATGAACATTGACGGGAACGGCACATTGGGAGTCGTCTCCGACAAACGTGCGATGTTCAGTTCGGGTCCCTTCTGTCTCGGTCCGGGAGAGACGGATGAAGTCACATTTGCGATCGTATGGTCGCCCGGATCCGATCATCTGGATTCGGTCCGTCAACTCCGAGAGGACACGGCCGTGCTTCATCGAGCGGCAGATGGAATAATGACGCCGCTCGTTATTCCTTACTTTTCAGAGCCTTTCGTCCCAGATCCCGGCTATCCCCTTGCCTTCGGCAACGCCTATCCCAATCCCTTTGAGGGATTCACGACCATCCGATACAGCGTCCCTCACCCGATGCAGGTTCGGGTGTCGGTCTTTGATTTGCTGGGCCGTGAGGTTGAGAGACTCGTGGACTCGCACCAAGACCCGGGTATCTACTCGGTTCTTTTCGAACCCGGAGATCTGCCGACCGGTGTATATCTCTACCGTATCCAGATGGATCATTTTTCGGTGACCCGGCGGATGGCGCTCGTTCGATAGCCCTCAGATCCGGTACGACCCCGGCCTTGTTCCCGGGTTGCGTAGAACCGCATCATCCGTGGGTTTGCAAGGAATCACATTATCCCAGACCCGCGCGGGCGAGGATCTCGTCCTTGATCTCCATCAGATACTCGGCGGCGGCGTCGTGTTCGTTCGGAATCTTTCCTTCGAGAATGGCCTCCCGAATGGCATCCTTCAGGTCGCCGACCACGCGCCCCGGTTTCAGTCCCAGCGTCTCCATTATTTCTATTCCGTCCAACGGAGGCTGGAACTGCCGAAGCCTGTCCTTTTCTTCGACTTCGACCATTTTCTTCTCGACGATGTCGAAGGCGCGAAGGTACTTCCGGACCCGCCGGGGGTTTTTCGACGTGATATCCGCGCGGACGAGAAGCATGAGGTTGTCGATGTCGTCGCCCGCATCGAAGAGCAGTCTGCGGACTGCTGAATCCGTAACCTGATCGTCGACGAGCGAGACCGGACGGTGATGCAGCCGGATCATCTTCTGGACGTATTTCATGCGCTCATCCATCGGCAGGCGAAGCCTTCGGAAAAGTTTCGGGACCATCCGGGCTCCCCGCTCCTCGTGGCTGTGAAAGCTCCAGCCAAATCCGGGTGTGAACCTTTTGGAGTCGGGCTTTCCGATGTCGTGCAGAAGCGCCGCCCATCGAAGCCACAGGGTCTGATCGCAAGGTGTCTCCGATGTCAACGCGGCCAGGTTGTCGAGGACCTCGAGGGTGTGGTAGAAGTTGTCCTTGTGTTTCTGTCCGTCGATCGTTTCGACACCCTGGAGAAGAGTGAGTTCGGGGAAGATCAGGTCGAGGACCCGGCAGTCGTGAAGAATCCGGAATCCTATGGACGGCACCGCCGCACTCATGATCTTTTGCAATTCATCGATGATGCGCTCCGCGCTGACGATCGCGATCCTCTCGGCGCGATGCCGCATGGCTCCGAAGGTTGAATCGTCGATTTTAAATCCGAGTTGGGCGGAGAATCGTGCAGCCCGGACAATTCTGAGAGGATCATCGTCGAAGGTGCGTATAGGCTCCAGCGGCGTCTTTAAAATACCTCTGTCGAGATCAGCGACTCCTCCGAACGGGTCGATCAGCTCACCGAACCGATCGGGAGATATATGTATCGCCATCGCGTTGATCGTGAAATCACGACGTCTCTGGTCGTCGTCCAGGGTTCCCTCCTCGACGAGCGGTTTCCGGGAGTCTTCGCGGTAGCTTTCCTTTCGCGCCGCAACGAACTCGAGAACCGTTTCGCCCTCGGCCTCACCGTGTGGCACGCGCACAGCAGCGGTCCCGAAATTTGGATAGACGTGCGCTGTGGCCCCACTCAGCTCTTCGGCAACCATTTCGGCCAGCGCAATCCCGGTTCCGGGCCCGATGGTTACGAAGTCAATATCCATGGTCGCCCGACCCAGGAGCATGTCGCGCACGATTCCGCCGATGGGATAAGCTTCGATGCCCATTCTGGCGGCAATGTCGGCAACGGTTCGAATCAGCGGCTCGAACGCTCGATTTTCCAGCATATGGGCGATGTTGACAGACATCGAGTCGAATCCAATCACGTGTAGGGAAAAACTGCTCGTCCGGGTCAAAAGGTCCGAATCTCTCGGCACTCGAACAACCGGAATCGTCCTTTCCTGATGATTTTCAGCTTGTTGTGCTGTGACACTTCGCCTTCGTAGACGGGATTCAGTCAGATACCGAGCGCCATACCGTCTTTACGACTCTCGGACGCGCCTACATACAGGCCTGAATCAGGATCGACTGCGACGGCCTGGTAGCCCCCGTAGACGCCGGACTCCGTGCGTACGCTGTGCCCTTTTCGCTTCAGGGCCTCGACAGTGGTTTCGAAGATACCCGGTTCGACCAGCACTTCTCCTCCATCCGCCATTCTACTCCCGGTCGGCCGGCTGCTGCCCGTGTGTCGCCACCGTGGAGCATCGCCCGCCTGCTGAAGGCTCATCCCAAAATCGAACAGATCGGTCAGAATCTGGACGTGGCCCTGGGGCTGCATGGCGCCGCCCATCACGCCGAAGACCAAAAGGGGTTTTCCTTCAGAAAGCACGAAGGCGGGAATTATCGTGTGAAACGGTCGCTTGCCAGGCGCGAAAACGTTAGCATGATCGTCTTCCAGAGAAAACAGCGCTCCCCGGTTCTGAATTCCGAATCCGAGACCGTACGGAACAAGTCCGCTTCCCATGCCCATGTAGTTGCTCTGGATCAGAGAGACCATCATGCCGTCCGGATCGGCAACGCTCAGACAGACCGTGTCGCCACCGCCCGGTGGCTCTGGAAAAACGCCGTCCCCCGGCCAGGCTCGATCCCTCCGGATCAGGCCGCGCAATGCGTCAGCGTACTCGGCGGAAAGCAGCCCCGCGACCGGGGCGTCAACGAAATCCGGATCCGCATAGTATCGCGCGCGATCCTCGTAGGCCCGTTTTTTAGCCTCCACCATCAAATGCACAGCCTCTGGTGATCCGAAGCCCATTTCGCCCAGGTCGAATCCCTCAAGGATGTTGAGCATCTGAAGAACAGCTAGGCCCTGTCCGTTCGGTGGGAGCTCAACAACTTCGTAGCCTCGATATGTCACCGAGACAGGATCCACCCATTCCGCCCGATGCGCCGCCAGATCATCTCCACTCAGATACCCGCCGATTCCCTGCACGCACCGGTCGATCCGCTCCGCAACGGCGCCTCGATAGAAAGTGTCCCAGCCGCCGCCGGCAAGGGCCTCGTACGCGGAAGCAAGATCCGGATTCGTAAACGACTCGCCCGTCCGCGGTGCCCTTCCATCCGGCGCGTATGTGCGCAGGAAGCCGGTCGCATCGTATCCGCTCGATTCCGCCTGCCGAAAGCGCTCGACATTACTCTTCCACTCTTCGGCTATAACCGGCGTAACCGCGAATCCATTGTGTGCCCTGAGGATGGCAGGGGCAAGAAGTCTGTGCATCGGAATGCGTCCGAATCGCTCGTGCAGGGCGTACCACCCGCTCACACATCCGGGTACGCTGACCGAGAGTGGTCCCTCGCTCGGAATGACTCCGTGATCCGCGCAGCGCGCGCGCATTTCATCGAGAGACAAGGACGCCGGCGATCGACCGGAAGCGTTGAGACCGGACAGGGAATTTTCAGCGGGATCCCAGACGATGGCGAAGAGATCACCGCCAATGCCGCACCCGGTTGGCTCGACCAGGCCCAGCATAGCGTTCGCCGCGATCGCTGCGTCCACCGCAGTGCCTCCGGCGCTGAGAATATCCACCGCCGTCAGCGTGGCCAGGGGTTGACTGGTCGCCACCATCCCTTTCGCTCCGGTTGCCTCGCGGCGCGTGCCGTCTGTTTCGTTACTTAAGAGTCGCATATCCTCGACCGATCGCGCCGATCACTCGCGTGTTCGCCCGTTTCGGATCTTAGCGATCGCGCCCGGACCGGCTGCCCAGCCCGCATCCGCATTCACGAAAGAGACTGACCAGTAATTGGATGCGTCGATCTGCGTCCATGTCGCGCCGTTGTCCGTCGAGAAGTCGGTTCCTGTCGGTGCGACGGCCACGACGGTCGGCGTGGGCGTCCCGGGGACGTACGATGAGCCGTAGATCGAGCCTTTCAGATTGCTCTGCCCGCCCGCCGACCAGGAGGCGCCGCCGTCTCTCGTGATCGCCGTATTCAGTACCAGTGTGTCGGTCGATGCGTATTCACCCCCCATGGCGATGCCCAGATCGTCGTCCAGAAATGACAGCGTGAAGATTCCGGACGTCGACGAGGTGCTCTGAATCGGGGTTACGACTTCTTCCCAGGTCTCGCCATAGTCGGTGGTTCGAATGACGCGTGTATCGATTGCGGAACCTCCCGTCGAGAACCAGCCCAGTCCTCCCGCACGGGTAACGATGCACGTTCCGCTGGAAGCGAATGCGCCGTCTCCTTCGTGAGCGTCGGGAACGGCCTGTGGAGGAATCCGGGACCACGTGTCGCCGCCGTTCATCGTGCGCATCAATCGAAATTCACCCTCGTACGAGTCGGAAAAAGCAATACCACGGTCCTCATCCCAGAAGGAAAAGCAATCGAAAAAGCTGTTCGAGTCCTGGTTCTGGAAAATCATCGTCCACGTTTCACCTCCATCGCGCGTGCGACAGAACCGGGAAGAAGGCCCGTTTCCGACGGAGAGCAGGAATGCCGTCATGTCGTCGAAGGCATGCACATCTCGAAACTCGACGCTGTCAGCACCCGGGACGACTCCGGCCGTCCATGTGCGGCCGCTGTCCGTAGTCCGGACGAATTTGCCGTTCGATCCCGCTGCCCACACCGTGTTCGCATCTACCGCATGCAGGCCGATGAACGAGGCAGTGGTGTCGGTGTACTGGATTTCCCAGGAGGGATTCTCCAGGGCGATCGAGAGGGGGCCGGAATCGCCCGTGCAGGAGCCGGCGACAAGAAGAAGGGTGAGGAAGATCGCAGGAGCGGTCAGACGACCCATGTCGGGATACCCCATAAATGATTAGTAAAGGAAACTGCGTCATTTCTTGCTAACCGGCAAGTGTTGAACCTCCCCGGCGGAACCTTTGGTGCAAAGAGCGTTGTGAGCAGTCCCTCCAATTTCTTACAACCAGCGTAGAGGATAATCCGACGTGAAGAAAATGTCCATATTCGTTGCCTGCCTCGGGCTCGCCATTACCGTCGGCGCTTGCTCGTCCAGGTCGGACGCCGAATCCCCGGCCTCCTTAAACGCAAAACTCGTTGTGTATAAATCGCCCACATGTGGATGCTGCGAAAAATGGATCGAGCACATGAAAGACGCCGGTTTTGAGGTCGAAGCTCATGACGTCCAGGACATGAAGGAGGTGAAGTCCGCACTCGGCATCAACGATCGGTTTTCCTCCTGTCATACGGCTCTCGTCGACGGATACGTAATCGAAGGACACGTGCCGGCCGACCAGGTCAAGAGACTCCTGGCCGAGAAACCCGATTTCCGTGGACTGGCTGTTCCGCGTATGCCGCCGGGTTCACCGGGAATGGAATTGGAAAACACGTCCCTCCACCAGGACTACGACGTGCTGACATTTGACCATGAGGGTCGCACCACCGTTTACCATCACGTCGAGGCGAATACGGGAAGCTGATTCTGCCGTCCGGGTGACGCGGAGACTTCAATCCCTATCCGAGAAACCGGAAATCTGTACGGCCGTATCCTCCCGCGCGGGCGAGGACCGCGGTTATGCACCGCCCCGGCCGAGATGCTCTAAAGCCGCCGGATCTTGATATTCCGGTAGGAGACCGCCGTGTGGTCTCCCTGCAGGGCGATGTGACCGGTCTCGCGCAGACCGTAGTCGGGGTAATTCGCCCACTTGCTGCGGGCGACAGCCTCTTTCCAATCTTCGCTCCAGAGTTCATACTCGACGATTTTCACACCGTTCATCCAGTGCTCGACGCGGGGCCCATCGACGACAAGTCGAACGTGATTCCACGTGCCGGCGGGCCTGGTAACGAACTGCGCCGGAGCATGGACATCATAGTTTGATCCGGCGCTGTTCTTATTGCTCTCACCATCTAGGCTTGAGTCGTCCGCAACCTGCATCTCGGGTCCGGTCGCCCAGGGCGCGCCGTGGTCTTCGGTGACATGGAACATGATCCCGCTGTTTCCATCCGTCGGGACCATCCACTCCATCTCGAGTTCGAAGTCGGCATACTTTTCCAGCGTCACGATGTCTCCTCCGTGCGCCGGTTCGACGTTGGCCATCGCGCCGTCGATGATCTGCCATCCGGGCGGCATGGAGTCCTGCTCGTAGCCCCGCCAGTGCTCCATCGAGCGCCCGTCGAAAAGCAGTTGCCAACCGAGCGCGAGTTCTGCAGGCGCGAGCACATTGAGAGCGGGCGCTTCGATTTCGGCTTCATCTGCCGGCGCATAGGCCTGTTGGCAGCCGAGCATCAGAGTCGAAAGGAAGAGTATGGGAAACAGCGTTTTCATGAGCGATAGGGTTCAAATTAATTGGCTCGCAAGGTGCCGGAGCTATCCGTATTTCTCGGAAAGCTCCCGACGGACCTGCAAAAGCAGCGCCTTCGTCGCCCTGATGCCGTCTTCCTCGCTCATCTCATCGCCTTCGTACTCGATTCCGATGTACCCGCGATAGCCGGCGTCCAGGACGATCGTCAACATGCGCCGATAATCCGTACGGATTTCGTTCCCGCTTTCGTCGAATTCGTGCGACTTTGCACTGACGGCTTTGGCGAAAGGCATCAGTTCTTTGACACCCTTATATCTGTCGTACCACTCCGACGGAGAGACCTGGAAATTGCCGAAGTCCGGGAGAGTGCCACACCGTTCGTCGTCGACCTGGCGCATCACCTCCGAGAGCCACTCCCCGTTGCTCGAGAGACCGCCATGATTCTCCACGATCACGTTGATCTCGCGATCGGATGCGAAATCGGTGAGTCTGCCGAGTCCGTCTGCGGCTAAATCGCGCTGCGCGTTCCACGTCCCCTCACTGGCTGCATTCACTCGAATCGAATGGCAACCGAGATATTTTGCGGCCTCCACCCAGCGGGAATGATTTTGGACGGCCTTCGTACGGGCCGCGTCGTCCGGGTCGCCCAGCCGCCCTTCTCCGTCACACATGATGAGAAGGCTCCGTACGCCTTCGCCGTCGCAACGGGATTTGAGGTCCTTCAGATAGGCCTCGTCCCGGGCTTTGTCCTTGAAGAAGATGTTCACGTACTCTACCGCATCGAGATCATAGGTCTGCCGGGTCACGATCGGGAAGTCCAGGTTGGTCATCTCACCCGCCCGAAGGGTCCGGTGCAGCGACCATTCGGCAAGCGAAATGGAGAAAAGGGACCTCGCGTCCAAGCTCATGATCGAGCCCACGGCATCGGGAACGGCTGCCAATCCGGCTGCTTGAAGGGCGCCGATTCCAGCGGCTGCCCGCGCTCCCTGTGCAAGAAAATATCGGCGTTTCATGGCGTTGAGATTCGTTGAATAATCGTTCTCAAGATAAGCAACCGGACCTGTCCGGTGTGGTCATCAGGTACTCCCGGGCGAACGCGGCCGATCGGTAAAGAGTTAGCCAGACGAATCTCCAGGACCTTCCGGACGGAGTACCGATACTTCCTTTAAGGTGGCCGGAAATGTGCCAGGCCTGTTCCCGGGAAACCGCTTTAGTCTTTCTCCCGCACAAAAAATTTAGCCGACTTCATCGGTATCCACGCTTATCATTGAACAACAGAGCGAATCCGACCATGATGACTGCGGCAAATATAGCCGGTACCCACCAGAATGACTGCCAGGCGGCAGCCGTTAGCACGTCGTTTCCTGCCTTGAAGTAATTATTCAACCAGCCCGAGACCTGTGCGCCGATCAGCATGCCCGCGCCCAGTGTGACGAGCACGAGAAATCCCTGCGCCTGACCGCGGATTTCAGGCGTCGCTTTCTTGTCCACGTAGATCTGTCCCGTGACGAAGAAGAAGTCGTAACAGATCCCGTGGAGGATGATGCCGAACATGATCATCCAGACCACGCCGGTCGGAGCTGCCATGGCGAAGAGCGCATAACGCAGCACCCAGGCTCCCATCCCGACGACCAGCATCCACTTGACGCCGAGACGGCGAAAGAAGAACGGCATGGCCACCATGAACAGAACCTCCGACATCTGTCCGAAGGACATCTTGAACGCCACGTTCGTGAGCTGAACGTCGTTGGCGAAGATCGGGGCGAAATTGTAGTATGCCGCGAGCGGGATGCAGATGAGGAAAGACGAGATGATGAATACCTTGAACCCTCTGCTGCTCAGTTGAGCAAGCGCATCCAGCCCAACGATCTCGCGGACCGTCATTTTTCCTTTACCGGCCGCAGGCGGAGGTGTGTGAGGCAGGGAAAAACTGTAGAGCCCCATCAAGATGGCGGCAGCGCCTGCAACGTAGAATGGCAAGGTCGTCGCTTCTGCATGTAGGCCCAGGCTTACGAATACGCCGGCAACGATCCAGCCGATAGTGCCGAAGACCCGAATGAGCGGAAACTGCTTCTCCTGATCGGTGATGTTGTGAAAAGCGAGCGTGTTCGTGAGCCCGATCGTCGGCATGTAGCAGAGCATGTGCAACGCCAGCAGCAGTATGAATACAACCGGTGATCCGGCGAATGACGGAGCCGCCAGAATCGCAACGCCACCCAGGATGTGCATGACGCCCAGCACCTTCTCCACGTCGAAGTACCGATCGGCAATCATCCCGAGGAAAAAGGGCGAGACCACCGCGGCGAGCGGGCCGACCGTATAGGCCCAGTGGGAAATGTCTCCCATCCCGCGTTCGCCCATGAAAATGCCGACGGTAACGTACCAGGCGCCCCAGATGAAGAACTGGAGGAACATCATGGCGCTAAGGCGAGCGCTCTGGCCGGTGGTGTTCATGTGCATGGGTGGGTCTTGGTTGAGAGGACGCGCCAAATTAGGGATCTACCGGATAAACGTGTACGAGTACTTTAGCAGGATCGTGCGTCCGTCAGAAAACGGGAGCCTCGGCGATTCGATCAGCCGGTCCATGTTGAATCCCTCATTGTAAACCAGATAGAAGTCGTTGCCTTCTCTCGGATTGTAGCGGAGGCGGAAGTTTGTCAGCGTGATATCGTCGGCGCTGTTGAACTGTACAAAGCTCGATATCGAGAATGCCCGGTTAAGCGTAGGTTCGGCGTGTATGCGGGCGATGTGCGCCGTGAATGACTGGTCTCTGCCGGGGAAATCGATCTTGTTGTACTGATACGTACCTGTAAGATTGAAGTACCGGGACGCGTTCAGCGTGGGTTGAAGGTTTATGGAGAATCGTGTTCCGTCGAAGAAGGAGCCGATGTTGAGAATCGCCTGGGCCCAGAAGCGCCTTGATTCCGAACTCTGAAAAAACAATTGCCCGTCGACATAGGAGTATTTCCCCGGATCGACGATGGCGTCGTCCGACAGTTCAAATTCTTCGGTGAGTCCCACGAACGACCTTTGTAACGTTGCCATGAGCAGCGATCCATTTTTCCAGAACCCGCCCCAGCTGGCGATGAGATTGAACGTGTCGGTTTCCCGGTCGCTGTTTCTCAGATACCATTCCGAACGAAAAGTGAACTGGTGCTGAGCGAGCGGCGTATCCGACTGAATGATCCAGCCATAGGCGACCTGCTCCGTAAACTGCGTAAAGTCCTCACGCAACTCGAATCCGAGGCCCGGATCGTAGTCCTTACCCGCTCTGGCTGCCGTCAACGAGTACGAAAGACCTTTGTACCTCCTTAGCTCCCACATAGGAGAACGGATTTATGACCTGGCGGCGTATCCGCATGACGCCGTAATTCTCCGAAAGGAAATCCTTCTGCCGGGCCGACTGCATAGTCAGAAAGCCCAGATCCCATTTGCCGACGCGCCCGACCATCCTGGCTCCGCCGAGTAGCGGAATCTTCTCTTCACCGTCCTCGTCAAGGCCGATCCGCCGGCTGTAGAAGAGCTGATTGAACCCTCCGAAATTGAAGTCGAAATTGCTCGATCGTTCCTGGAAGAACCGTCTTTTCTCGGGAAAAAAGAGCGAAAACCGTGTCAGGTTGACCTGCTGGTCGTCCGCCTCGACCTGGGCGAAATCCGTGTTGATACTCAGGTCTCCATAGTGAGGTTGTTCGTGATCCCGTACTTGAGGTCCAGGCCGATATCTCGGGTCGGATCGTCGCTTCGACGGTACGATGTTTCTTCATCATTCAGATCCCATGTCTGACCGATGCAGCCGAGCACGTAAGGAGTGATGTAGAGGGGCCTGCGGGCCCGGATGCCCGACATCTCGATGTTCTGGGCCTTGGAGGGTTTGAGAAAACTCATCGGCCCCCAGTCGGGCGGGATGTCCGGAAATACGTGTACCTCCCGTGTCCTCGCGATGTAACGATACGAGATCAGACCCATCGATACCCGATCGTCTACGCTGTTGAATTTTAGCGACGAGAGCGGAATGCGGGCTTCAGCGAATCATCCTTCTTCCGTGATTGAAGTCTCCACGTCCCAGAACGTGTCCCAGGACATATTAATGGGAAACTCCGTGGTGGTGATGTTCGCGTCGTTGAAAATGGCCACATCGATCCGAACCCCGACCGATGACACAACGAAAACGAGCGCGTTCTCGTTATCGTCGAATGTATCCAGGATCACGGCCATCTGATCGAACGCGGAATTCCATCCGTCTCTCTTGAAGGAAGTAACCTGAATGCCGGACGGATCCGAGTCGTAACAGCGACACGAGAAGTAGATGTACCGGTCGTCGTATGCCACACGCAGCTCCGACCGCTCCGCGAATTCACCGTGGTAATACGGGCCGTACTGAATGAGTGGAAGCATTGCTACCTCTTCCCATATGGGTTCGTCGACGCGGCCGTCGAGCGTGATCGGATCCCGTATCTGTTCTATGTGCATGACGGGGAGTTGTCCGTTAGCGCCTTCCGTGCTTGTTTGTGCCTGCGTCGGTTCTCGGATAATCGTATGTATCAGGAAAAGCAACAGAGCACGATACGGGATCGATCTCTTCGTTTCAGGTTGAATCATAGAGCTTGGTGAGTCGAAAGGACGTCAAAGCGGTTGTCGGAGGTATCTAGCAGCGCATCAGCCACGCGAAT
>JACZYK010000330.1 GCA_022571135.1 Bacteroidota bacterium | reverse complement strand
TCTGTGCCATGGATTCTAAACGAACAGCTAGAAACTCGTTGTGATAAGCCCCCTTCGGTCGTTCCCGAGAGAGGAAGACGCGGTTATCGGATCAAGGCTCAGAGTGTAGCCCAGACGTTTTTAAGCGAAGACTTGAGCGGTCATCACACGTTCGATGTCGTTGTTTGTCTATCATCCGCCACGGGTGTCGGAGAAGATTACAATTACGGTTAACCGGGTCCCCATCGGCGCCGGTGATGTCTATTGAGTAGTGAGTATCATCCACGTACTGTTCAGGTCGCTCCGACCGTAACGGGAGAACGGGACAACTGCACTCAGTACGTGAACCCCGTCCGGCCGTCACGGCCTCACATCTGGCGATCTATTACAGGAGCGGGAATCCATGGGACGTAAATACATCCGAATCGTACACGAAAAATCAGGCGCTCTGATTGCAGACGGGCCTGTCGGTTGGGCGATTACGCCTTTCGAAGGGAACTACTATATCAGGAAAAAGCACCTTGTAGCAGGAAGTTTTCGAATCAACTATGTTCCGGGTCTATGTGTCTACAAATTCCTCTACGTGTGGCTTGATTTTACTGCACCTGATGGAGCTCTAACCAAAAACCTTGGGTGGAAGTACTGGCTGCCGAATCCACTTTTCCCCTTTATTTGGTTTCGTGTTGCCGTTCCAGCCGCACATCCTGAACTACGGGTAGAGGAATACGAAGGTACATGAGAGCCATAATTGCAAATCGTCTCGGATCCCCGGAAGTCCTCGAGCTGCAAGAGGTAGCCTCTCCGGTGCCGGGCCAGAGACAGGTTCTCGTCGAATTGCACGCCACGGGTGTGAACTTTTCTGAAACCGAGCGAAGGAGGGGAATCTACGCCACGCCTTCTTTTCCCTGGTGTCCGGGTGCCGAGGGCGCCGGCGAGATTGTCGCGCTCGGGCCTGGAGCAGATTCCAGCCTGATGGGCAAACGCGTGGCGTTCTGGGGTCCGGGGTCAACCGTGTCCGGTACATACGCCGAATATGCAGCAGTTTCGGTTGATGCACTCTTCCATCTCAGTGACAAGATATCCTTTGACGAGGGAGCCGCGCTGCCCCTTCAAGGCCTGACGGCATATGGTCTGGCTTACTTCGCCGGGAGAATTCGCGAGGGAATGTCCGTCCTGATCCATGCGGCAGCCGGAGGCGTTGGACAGTTGCTCGTTCAGATGGTCCTGAAACAGGGCGCACGGGTCTTTGCAACCACATCCACAACCGAAAAGGCCAGCCTCGTTGCTGGCCTCGGAGCGGAGCCCTTTTCATATGGTGACGGTCTACGCGATCGTATTGCGGAAGCTACCGACGGCCGCGGCGTTGACCTGGTTTATGACTCCATTGGGAAGGCTACTCAAGAGCAAAGTCTGTCGCTTCTCGCACCGTATGGCGAATTGATTCATTTCGGAGAGTCGAGTGGACCAGCGGGCGCGATACGCCCAGAACAACTCTACGATCGATCGCTGAAGGTCAGCGCCTTCGGCTTGATTACTGAGCGCGATCCCGATGCGTGGACGAAGGCTCGGAAGGATTTATTAAGCTGGATCGAAGACGGGACCCTCAAAGTTTCGATACCGCTCCGACTTCCTCTTGAACAGGCATCGAAAGCCCATCGGCTCCTCGAAGGCCGCGCGACAACGGGCAAAGTCATCTTATATCAGGGGGCGAGCTAACGGCTGTCACGTGAGAGCTTGTCGGAATCGAATTGGGTCTTTGCCTCTTTGAACTCAAGGCGTTCGTCCTCCTCATCGTTCAGCCAGCGCTCGAGAAACGCCAAGGTAGGGGGGTGAGATTTATGCATCCTCCGGTAAATCTGTATGTTTTACGCCGCTATCTCGGAAAAATAGTAACACCTACGCTACGGTGAGTTGTTGTCGACTATGCTGTCGTTCAAACTCGGCCGTGGTCGTATATAAAAAACTGTGGTGATCTCGTTCGACTTAGTCTCCAAGATCGAGATACAATCCTATACATGCGTGCTCGTTTCCCTCATCCTACGTCGGTGGACGTCCCGTAATGATGCCGTAAAGAGACGTTGTGGATTGCGGCCCGAGCCGATCGTGTCGTTCGTAGTCTCTGAAAGCGGTTACGACATACTGGATGGGCACGCCCAGCCGGCTTTCAACCCTATTCAATGCCGAACAGCCAGGTCGATATCAGGATCTTGGGGAAGTTGCCGGACGAGAGTCGATTATCTTTCGACGAATCTACCGTGTAGACTGGTATCCTTTTCCATTTCTCGATCTCGCTTCCGTTCGTCTCGTCGTCCGGCTTCAGGTCAAACCACGATGCTGCAGCTGGCGAACTCGATGTTTCCACCAGTTCGGCGTGACCACCCGGATGACTCGCCCAGAATCCCTGACCGATATATGACCAAAATCTTGGACTCTCCTGTCCCCTAGTGTGTTAAAATGACATACGTCACCGAGATGTGTATTCCGGCGTATTCGGCCACCCATTCCGATTGAATCCGGCCACCTATTCCGGTTTTATTCGGCCGGGTCGGAGCGTAGC
>JACZYK010000045.1 GCA_022571135.1 Bacteroidota bacterium | reverse complement strand
CAGACGGGAGCCGGAGTGCCCTTCAGGTAGTGGTCGAAGAACTGTTGCATGCGAATCGTCCAGTCCTTCCGATTGTGATTCTTTCGTAGACCGTGGGCCTCGCCGTTGTAGTTGAGCATCCATACCGGCTTGTTGAGCCTGCGAAGTGCGACGAAGTATTCGATTCCCTGGTACCACGGCACGGCGCCGTCCTCGTCGTTGTGCATCATAAGAAGCGGTGTTTCCACTTTGGGGGCCTGGAAGAGCGGCGAATTATGGATATAACGCAGCGTCTCGTTCCACAGCGTCCCACCGATCCGGCTCTGCGTCATCTCGTACTGGAACATGCGGCTCATGCCGGACCCCCAGCGGATGCCGCCGTAAGCGCTCGTCATGTTCGATACTGGCGCCCCGGCCTCGGCCGCGGCGAAAAGGTTGGTCTGCGTGACCATGTAGGCGATCTGATAGCCGCCCCAGCTGTGTCCCTGTACGCCGATATGATCGGCATCCGCGAATCCCTCGTCGATCAGCGAGGCGATACCCGGCATGACCGCATTCATGGCGCTCTCTCCCGGATAACCGACTTTGTATGGAATGTCGGGCACGAACAGCAGATAGCCGCGGCTTACATAGAAGGTGCGGTTGATGCTCGAGCTTCCCGCGCCCGGTATGATGTGGCTGTTCAGGCGGGTCGACATTTTCTCGTAGAAGTAAACCATCATGGGATACTTCTGATTTGGGTCGAATCCTTCGGGCTTGTACAGAATGCCCTTCAGCGGATCTCCGTCGATGGAGGTCCACGTTACCAGTTCTGCAGTGCCCCACAGATAGTCCTTCTGCTGCGGATTCGCATCGCTTAGTTTGCGCGCGTTGCCGAAGTCGAGATCGCTTGTCCAGAGATCGGGAAACTCCTGGAAATTCGATCGGGTGTACAGAAGTACGTCTGCATCCTCGGCTTTACGGACTGAAAATCCGTACGTGTGATTGGAGGTCAAGAGCAGCTCGGGAGCGCGGTTGCTCCCGATCCGGTCGCGATAGAAGCCGCCGTCCATGGTCTCTTTGTCAAGAACAGAGATGAGGAGATCTTCGTCCGGATCGATAGCGGGCTCCTCACGGTCCAGATCCACTAAGCGCAGACGCAATTTCTCATTTCGCCCCAAGCCGTCGGTCACATTGACAGGATCGTCTTCTCCTGTGGGATCCAGCGCCCAGATGTCGTACGTGTCGTAAATCAGAAACTTCTCGTCGCCGTCGGTCCACCCGGCGAAACCGTTGCTATTGGGTTTGTACGGCCAGTCGTGGATTTCGTAGTCGACGGGGAATGGAACCCGTGAACTCACCGCGACCGTCTCGCGCGTTGACGTGGACATCGTCATCCATGCCAGTTCATTCCGATCCCACCAGAAAACGTACTTCCCTTCAGGGGATAGCCTGAGTAGGTTCTGGACGCCTTCCAGAATAATCGACTGCTCGCCCGTCTCCATGTCGACCAGGTAGCCGTCGTAGTAGCGAGGCGAATCCCATGAGATCTCCTTGCGGTAGGGAAGATTGGACGTGCCCAGAGCACGCGATCCGTCACCCTTGTCACCCACGGTGACGTCCGGGACGATCGTGGAAGCCAGCTGCACGATGTCTCCTGAATCCAGGTAGACGACGGCGAGGTACGATCTCTTCTTTTCGTTTTCCGCCTCGACCAGTTGCATGGGTTGCAGAAGGGGATCTTTCCACGACCAGACGTCCACCTTTACCTTCTCTTCCTCGAGGATATCTTCGTCGTCCGGCTTCGGATCGGGTTTGGGGGAAGTACCGAAAAAGAGCCGTTCGCCTGAATCTGAGAAACTCACGTCGGCGTTTTCACTGACCCACCACCCGCCCGGGAGGGCCTCATTCCCTTCGGTGGCGAGGGCCCGGGCTTGGGTGTCGTCGAGTCGCGTGTGGTAGAGCGTGAACGCGGGCTGATCCGCATCGTAATCGTCTCGGTTCGAGATGAACGCCAGCTGCTTGCTCTCTTCGTCCATGGCGATCTGCTTGTAATCGCCATCTCCTCTCATCAGCGCCGTCGCGTCTGGATTTCCCGGACGAACCACGTAAACTCCATCGGATGGGCCGTCTTTTTCCGATCGCACGAATACCAACCACGAGCCGTCTTTCGAAAATGCGTAGTCCGTGACCAGATCGAACGTGGTCTCAGATCCGGTGACCAGGTTTCGGACGACGAGCGTGGTGCCGTCCTCCTGCTCTTTTTCCTCGTCGTCCGGCTCTTCTTCCTCTTCCTTTTCTGAGGCCGTCGAATCCGGCTCGGCTCGAGGCTTGTCCAGTCGATATGCTATCCAGCCGCCCGCGTCTTCAGGCATCTTGAACGACATCACGCGTTCGATCCGTGCGAACGCACCCGAGGATAGATCGAGCACGCCGAGCGCATCCTTCGGCATATCGTCTGACTTCTTCTTGTCCAGTTTGGCCTGTCGGACCGAGTCCTTCGCAGCCACGATCTTGAAGGCTACGATCCGACTGTCGGCCGAAAACTGTGCGCTGTCGCCGCGAGCGTATTCATAGAAGCCATTCCCTTCGCGCTCCCGGATTCTAAGCGTGGCATCTTTTTCGACGGGTCCAAGCGTCCACAGCACCCATTCGCCGTCATTCGATATCGCGCTGGCAGTGATTCGATTCCAGATGTCGTATGCGTCGTGGTCCAGGACTTTCTTTTCCTGACCGTTGGCCGTAAGCGCGGTTCCGGAAACGATCAGGGCAAGAGTAAGGCACAGGAAACGGGGGTGGGAGATCATCGACATGGGTCAGCTTCTTCTTGATTTCCGAATACGGCGGGAGTAAATACGGAGTAGAAGATTGGGCAACAAACCGAGAGGCCCGCCTGGCTTTTGCCATGCGGGCCTCTCTGAGAAGACGAAATCTTCATGCGTATGCTGGAAAACCGCTACCACAAAATATGGATCGCCGGTCGTTCCTGCTCGCGGCTACAATCGCCGGAGGAAAGATATATGGATATCCGGGTGGAGACTCTTTCGATCCCGGCCTGGAAGATCCGTTAAATACCTCTGGACTGACCTCCTGACTAATTGCCCTGCCCAAAGCGTAGTAGTTGAGATTTCGCCGGACAGTCTTTTTATGAACACCTTAATGATATCTTAATAATAATTCTTGACTGGTCAGGGAATTTCCCCGGATTGTTGTCAGTATTGTAAAGTTTTCATGAAGGGGAAAACCCCTATGACAGTGCGGGGCAAACACCACAGTATTTTGTCGGGGATACTGCTCAGACGCAAAAAACCCACAAGACATGGATCTTGTGGGCTTTTTAGCCGGCGCGATAATCACACCTGATTATTGTGCTCAGGGCAAGACGTGAGTCGTTCACCGTGATCCCCGGCGCGAGACAGAGGCCATGGACGAACGCTTCGTGGCGGTTTTTCTCTGCCCGTCGCGTTTGCTGACCGTGACATTTTTCTCAGGTGTATTAATTGTCTCAGGCGTATTGACCGCCTGGAGATAAGCAGCGATGGCACGAGCCTCTGACTTGGTAAGGTTCGCGCGTGCTCGCATGTGATTTACAACCGTCACCCAGCTGCGATCGTTTCTCTCCATCGGAGAGCGGGCATTGTGGCATCGTGTACAATTGCTTGCCCAGAGCCCTGCACCCTTAGCGATGATTGACGGATCCTGGGCGTTTACCGTCTGCGATGTCAGGGCGGTCAGGAGAATGGTGACCAAACCGAATAAGATCTTCTTCATTTGTTTCACCTCGTGTTAAAAGCCAAAGGCCCATTGGATGAGGACGAGATCATCCCCGTCAAAATCGACCTGATAGGCCACTTTCACTGGTATGCTGGGTTCTATCCAATAGCTGAGTCCGAAGGCAAGCTGTCGTCTTTCCGGTCGTGCGACCTGTTCTTCGAGAGAGGACTCGAGCAGGTGAGACCAGCGAATTACGGGTTCATATGATCCATATCGTTTGGCCACCTGTACATAGTACCCGGTACTCGAGAGCGTATCGAAACCTTCTCCCACTCTCAGCTCCTGATTCAATAATATGGCTTCTCCTCTGATTTCAAGTCCGGCTTTTCTCCATTCAGCCGAAATATTAAATCCGGTCATGTCAAGGAAATTATCCGGGTCAACCATCGAGTGGAATCCTGAAACGTAGACTTCAAAAGAAGGTCCGTAGACGAGCCCCAGTCTGACTCCAAGCATCTTATTGCTGTTATTGTCCGAGAAGGAAATGCCGAATCCAACGGCTGAGATGTCGATCTCATCGTCGGGATTGCCGTCAACATTTGTTCCGAATGACGCTTTATGAGCTGCTTCCTCGCTCTCGGCATCCCCATCGCCATCCCCATGGCCATCTCCGCCCTCTCCGGCGCCCACAAGACGCGGGCCCTGCGATATCCAACCGCTTGCATCGAACGCCCATTTTTTGCCCACTGGCGCCTTATATCGGACCAGGAGTCCGACATCCGAGAGAACGGGCAAGAGTGAGCCTTCTGCCACACCGCCGTGCCCATGCCCGTAAAGGAGCGGGGCCGTGGGCAGCTTATTGATCCACGTGGGGTGCAGTCGCTCGCCAAATGTTCCGAACGGGAGTAGGAATTTCCCTGCGGTGATTATGAATCGTTCGAAACCCAGATAATCGATCTGGGCATATTCGAGCGTCGTAGTCGTGAGTTCGCCGCTGAGTCCGAACTCCAGTTCCGTCTCGAAAAGTAAATCTTCGCCCATGCTGTAAAGCAGGATAGGCGAAACGGAGGCCGTGAAATCATTTCTGAAGTCCGAATTCGGGTTCGCGTTATAGGAGGCGGAGCCGTACCCCGCAAGGGTAACGTTGGAGATGGGCCCTCTGAGCGCCTGGGCGCCGGCCGAAGCCGGCAGTATCATCAGGGCCAGAAATACAAGACCAGCGATCCGCGTCATATCGTTGGGTTTCATCTTTTTCCTCTCTGTGAAAGTTGGAGTGCTCGCTCCGATCGCGAGCCTAGTGTCCGTGCGATACGGGAACGTGGAATTCGACTATGTACTCTTGTCCATTCGGATTTTCGAAGTGGAATTCAAACTGGGTTTCTCCAGCTTCCGTGAACGTATGATGCGAGGAGTACACACCGGGTCCCCCGTGTTCATCGGCGGCATATGCTACAGGCGTACCGTTCGTATCGGTAGCGTGTATTTCTGCATGGAGGCCGGTCATCATATTACCTCCGTGACCGTCATGGTCCTCCAGGGAAACGAAGAACTTGACCTCGGCCTCGTCGCCCTCGCTGACGTGTCCTGGATACGTCTCAAACTCGATCTTATACCCTCCCATTTCCTGATGAATTCGGTCGACGTTGAGAGGGTCTCCTATCGTATAAAGTATTTCTAAATCTGAATGGCCGTGAGGTGTCCCGGAGACACGCAGATAGTACTCTCCACTGCTCCTGAACATGTAGGATCCGGAATAGTGATCTCCGTGGATTTCCAATTCGACAGGGCTCCATTCAGAATCGTTCTCGAACAGGTATTCGACCAGAACGGATTCCATATCTGTTACCGGAACTCCGTTGTGATCAGTGATCTCGACTTCGAGTTCGAACTCCGTGAGAGTTGTTACATGATCCGTTGATAACGAGAGCTCGATGTTCAGCTCATCGTCACCAGCATGGTCGTCTGCAACTGGATTTTCCGAGCACGCCGTGAATAGAAAGACCGAGAGAGCCAGAAGAGACGTATGTCCAGGTTTCATAATATTCATGGTTTTGAAATAATACCGATCTACTCGACACTATAGTTATCGGGTATTGGTGATCCGTGAATCGGCGACCGTAAGGGTTCCTGTCATGCCCAGCGTAGCATGAGGTGTGCAGACAAAGTCGTATACACCTTTAAGGAATCGAGCATCTATGACCAGCTCGTAGACGTCGCCATTGGCAATTAGAAAAGGTCCAAATTTTTTGTCACCGAGTTCAGCGCCTTTCGGAACCGATGTGAACTCGACGTTGTGGGGCATGACATCCTCCTGAACGAATTGGATCACGTCCCCTGGTTGAACGGTGATATCGGAAGGTTCGAACCGCCATTCAGCCGTCGATTTGTCGATCATTTTGACGATGATCACTTCGCCATCACCCGTCGATTGGGCCTGAGCCGCTGTTGAAAAGGCGAGCACGCCGGCGAGCAACGAAAACATGAGTAGTGTGCGCATTGTATATCAGTGATTGATAGTTATCGGGTTACGTTTTACGAGCCTTTTCGCATGCCGAATCAGCTCGCCAGTCAATCGAATACAAGTAGCGTACCAGAAATGAAGAGGAAATACTGTAAGTTATTAAATTATAATAGTTTAAAGCTACAACAAGAATGCCTTTAATCCACTCGATTCGCTCGTGAAGTCACATCTTTGGAACAACGAAAGGCGTGGATGACCAACGAGCGCCGATAGGATTGACAGAACAGCCACTGAGAAGCAGAACTGAGGCATTAATAGCTGCTTTCTCAGCTATATGACACTTTGCTGGTTGGATTCACACGAATGTGACAGGAGACCGAGGACGCTATGGCGGATCCGCGCTGACCAAACGGATGGGCAAGAAACGTAGAAATCCGACTGGCGCTTACTCGAATCAATCCGACTAAACACTAATCTCGGAAATCCGTCGGCTTCAGGTCGTGTTTGTTCAAAAGGCGGTATAGGGTGCCTCTTGGCAACTGCGCCTCGGAAGCGGCTCGAGTGACATCGCCCTTGCAGGTGAGCATGAGTTTCCGAAAATATTCCATTTCGAAGTTCTCCAACTGCTCTTCTCTCAGATCGAAAAAACTAGATGTATTTTTGTCCACGCGACGCACGGCTTTGGCAACAATTTCATCGGGGAGATTTTGCACCTGAATGACCTTCTGCCTCGTCGTAGCAAGAACTCGTTTGATGATATTTTGCAACTCTCGAACATTACCAGGCCAGGCATAGCCCGACATCACTTCGATGGCCTCCGAGTCAAACGAGACTCCGGGTCGGTTCATCTCCCTCGAATATTTTTCGATGAAATGATTCGTCAACAGAGGAATATCATCCATCCGATCCCTTAACGGTGGCAGCTTGATTCGTACGACGTCGATTCGGTAATACAGATCGGAACGAAAACGCTCGCGCTCGATTTCCGCTTCGAGATCCCGTGCTGTAGCGGCGATCACACGTACATCAACCTCGATTTCAGAAGTGCCGCCTATCCTCCTGATTTTTCGCTCCTGGAGTGTTCTGAGTAGTTTTGCCTGAAGTCGGACAGGTAATTCGCCGATCTCGTCGAGAAAGAGTGTTCCCTGGTTGGCGAATTCCATGAGTCCGAGGCTGCGAGTATGGGCGCCCGTAAAGGCGCCTCGTTCGTGTCCGAAGAATTCGCTCTCGAGAAGATCATCCGGAATGGCTCCGCAGTCGACTGGCACAAATCTCTTTTTACTGCGGCTGCTATGCTGATGCAGGCTACGGGCAACGAGTTCTTTTCCGGTCCCAGTCTCACCCGTGATCAAAACGTCAGCATCGGTATCCGAAACGCTTTCAATTATGTTAAAAACCGCCTGGATTGCCGAACTCGTTCCGATCATCTCGCCGAACGAATACGGCCTTTCGATATGACGGTGGAGCAGTTTGTGCTCTTCGCGTAATCGTTTCGTTTCGAGCAGGCGTTGAGCAGTGGCCAGAAAATCGTCCGGAAGGAAAGGCTTGGTGATATAATCGGCTGCTCCAAGCTTCATGGTCTCCACTGCCGTCTCAACGCTTGGAAAGGCAGTAATGATCAGAGCGGCAATTCCTGGATCATGCTCTCGGGCCAGGCGCAATAACTCGACACCATTCAGTCCCGGCATTCGTATATCGGTGATCAGCAGGTCCCAATTCTCTTTCTCCAACATTTCGGCTGCGCGTAGACTATTCGACTCGAGAACGATTTCCGCGTTAGGGAGCTTTCGAAGTATATCACCGCACACCTCGAGCATGCCCACTTCATTGTCAACGACGAGCGTTCGAAAAGTAGCCATTTGTGAACCCGAGTCAGGATTTGTGGGCGGGAAGAACGATCGTGATTCGCGTGCCTTCACCCATAGTACTCTCCACATCGATGACGCCGCCGTTATTCTGGATGAGACCGTGACAGATTGAAAGACCCAGTCCGGTTCCTTTCCCTTCCGGTTTTGTGGTGAAAAACGGTTCGAAAATCCTGGCCCTCACATCCTCGGTCATACCGGTTCCCGTGTCGGAGACAACAATGTGTACGTCCGACGGTCTGTCTCTTCGAACCATCGCCGAAACGGTGAGACGGCCTCCATCCGGCATCGCATCCATTCCATTCAGAAAAAGATTTAAAAAGATCTGCTCGATCTCATTCTCGTTCACGAAAACCGGCAATATCGCGTCGGGAATGTCCTCCACTATCTCTATCCCGTCACTTTCCGCTTTCTGCTCGACCAAAGCCAGCGCTCGGCGAATTGGGCCGTCAATGTCGACCCTGCCCCTCGTCGCTCCCGAAGGACGAGAGAAGGAGAGGAGCCCCTTGGCGATATCCGCCACGCGATCGGAAAGTCGAATTATCTTTTCGAGTTCCTGGGCCGTTCTGTCGTCCATACCCTCTCGATAATCGGATACGAGCAAACGGGCTTTGGCGTTTATGATGGCAATAGGATTGTTCACCTCGTGTGCGACCTGACCAGCCAGTTCACCGACAGCCGCGAGCTGCCCGGCTCTCATCAACTGGGCCTGAGCTCTCTTTCGGTCCGTGATGTCGTGAACAAGTTGGACGATATGCGTGATCTCTCCGTCTCTGTCGAGCAGCGGTGCCGTGGTTGCCTGGAATGTTATCGTCGTCGATTCGGTTGCCAGTACCGACGCGTCAGGCGTGGACGCGATTTCAGTCACGCGAATCCTGCCTGATTCCAGAGTCTGTCGGCAGGGCGAGTTCTCTCCGAAAAAACCCTCTCTCAACCGTTCATCCGTTTGGATCAGCTCCGACCATGATTCCCATCGAGAGTTGGTCAGTATCGGGCGCAGGTCACTATCGCAGACATACAGAGCTCTCCCGGTTGTCTCAAGCGAGCGTTCCAATAACTGACGCTGCGTGAACGCACGTTCTGCCAGAACTTCCAGTTGATGCTCTTTTAGTCTGAGCCTATCGGAAAGAGTGGTAACGAAGAACGCCGTGAGAAAGAGGATTGCACCCTGCAATCCGGCAAAGCTCGCCACATAGAGCGGATCGTAGGCGGCATGCTCGACATGTCCCTGTTCCTCATAATGGGGCACGAGCTGCAGAGTGTAATGTTCGATGAATCCCGTCGCTTCAGACCAGGCGAGGATTGCAAATAGCGACGTAGCCACCCCGGCAACGGCAAAGCATTGTCGCCGCGAGAGCGTTATCCCTGCAATGATTACATGAAAGATCATTAACAGGACGAGCGGATTTTCAACGCCACCGGAGTAATGAATGAGAACGGTCAAGAGCGCGAGATCTGCATATGCCTGAAAAGCGGTCATGGTTGCCGTTCCCCAGCCTTTCCGGTGAAGCACGGTGTACAGGGTATTCAGGGCGGCCAGACAGGCCACGACCGTTATCATAGGCAAGCCTGATTCCGGTGGGAGAATTTCAAGGCCGTACACGGCGATGATACTCAACATCGCCGCGGCGCCGACCGCTATCCACCTCAAGGTGATGAACCACCATAAATAGTCGATTTCGCGTTGATCGACTTTCAGACGGATTTCCGGAAGAGAACCGGTTACCGATGAGGCGTTCTGTGTGGTCTGAGCTGACATATCGTGTATGATCCTGAGGGATGGCCAGTACCGCTTCGGACAGCATAGCATCTGTGGTCTTCGCTGTCAACGTCGTAATAAAAGCTCTCAGGGAATTAAAGGTTGCGCCGTCTTTTTTCTGCAGCCCGGGCGTGAGCTTCCAGCCCTTCTTGTCGCGCAAACCAGGCTGAATCCTCAATCAAACGATCCAGATTATCACTCAGATCCATTTTCGTCCATGTCTGGATTCTGAGGAATGTGAAGACGGAAAGCCCGCCCGTCGTGCGTGCGTTTCCATTCGTCGGCAAGACGTGATTCGGGCCTGCTCCATAATCGGCGAAGACTTCGGCCGATAGTTCTCCGATGAAAACACTTCCAAAGTTCGAGAGTCGCCCGGCCAGGCCGGCGGCGTCCTTTATACATAACTGAACGTGTTCCGGAGCCAGCGCATCGCACCACGCGACAGCTCGTGTTAGATTCCGCGCCTGCAGAGATCCTCCGCTTGAAAGCGCCTTGAGGGCCGTCGCGGCTGAGGGCAGGTCGGTCAGTTGTCTGTTCATCTCTACTTTTACATCCTCCGTGAGAGTCGGATCGAGCGATATCAGGACCGGGAATGCATCTTCATCGTGTTCAGCCTGAGCAAGAAGGTCCGATGCCACTGTCTCCGCGTTCGCCGAGTCGTCGGCGATGATCACAAGTTCCGACGGCCCCGCCAGCATATCGATTCTCACTTCTCCGGAAAGGTATTTCTTGGCTGCCGTGACGTATCTATTCCCAGGGCCGACGATTACATCCACAGGGGGAACAGGCCCAGCTCCGTACGCCAGTGCCGCAATGGCATGCGCGCCTCCTGCTGCAACCAGTCCGTTCGCGCCCGCCAACCAGGCTGCCGCCATCGTGATTGGAGAGACATCTGGAGACGCGACCCATATCTCACGGACCCCGGCGACATGAGCCGGAATCACGGTCATCAGGACGGAGGAGGGCAGAGGATAGCGACCGCCGGGGGCGTAACATCCCGCCCGTTCAACCGCAGTGACGCGGTGCCCGGCCCGTCCTCCGGGTATTGCCACGTCCAAATCAGTCTGACAGACGCGTTGGGCCTCGGCGAATGATCGAATCTGGCCCGCAATCCGCACGAGCCTTTTCCGGTCATTTTCGGGTAGGGAAGCGAATGCCTCCCGGAGCCTTGTTCGACTGAGATAGAGATCCGAGCCCGGCCCTAAACCATCATATTTCTCTGCGTACCGACGAAGGGCAGATTCGCCGTGATCGCGCACCCGATCAACGATTTCACGAACGGTTTTCTCAATCTTCGAGTCGAAAATCTTCCGGTTTCTACGCTTGAATTCCTCGATCGACGTACGGCGGGGAAACAGCATTTCCTGATTCTGTTCTGGAGTGATCATCGTCGTCCTGTCAGTTCCCCATTTTCGCCAGCATGGGCCGCCGGCTGATTCTACGGTTTCTGAGAGAGAGTTCGCTCACCGCATCTGCGATCGAGCTGCCTTTCACGGCCAGCGCCACGCACAGGAAGTAGAGGAGATCCGCACCCTCGTGCGCCGCCTCGGCGGTCGTACGGGCTTCGGCAAGCTCAGCAGCCTCCTCGATCAGTTTTGCCCGCAGCAGGCCGGAGTCCGATGCGAGACGAACCGTTCCCGAATCAGGGTCGCCCTCCAGGATCCGCTCTTTGACGGCAGCCTCGAGGCGAGACAGCTCGAATTCCGAGGGCCAGCAGGAAACCGATCCGGTGTGGCAGAAACTGCCTTGCTGGTCGACCTTGAACCGCAACGCGTCCCGGTCACAGTCGAGATCGATCCGCAAAAGAATCTGTGTGTTACCCGAAGTTTCTCCTTTTATCCAGAGTTTATCGCGGGATCGGGACCAGAATATGCCGCGGCGCCGGGTCACTGCGGCTTCAATCGACTCGACGGTACTCCACACCAGACCGAGCGTCGAACCCGCTCGATCGCAGACAACGGTGGGCCAGAGGCGTTCGTCGATCGGCTTCTTGAGGGGCGCCGTGATGGCCTCGGCGAGCGATAGAGTTCCCGAATAGAGAGCCATGCCTACCTGGGCATCGACACCCATTTCATCTAGAATGGCTATGTCCTGTGCCGACGTAATGCCTCCTGCAGCGGTAATTCGAGCCTGCGGGGCGAGAGCAAGAGCCGAACTCACGAGTTCCAGATCAAAACCGGCCATTCCTCCCTCGTGCTCGACCTGAGTCAGAAGGAAGCCTCCGACAAAAGGCGCCAGGCGCTCGATCCTTTTTAGAACCGGATCGCCGGTTTTCACGGTCCATCCCTCCACGACAATCTCACGTTCATAGGCGTCAACCGCTGCGATTACGCGGTCAGCCGGCAGAGCTTTGCAGAATTCCGGCGTGGCGGCTGTACCGATGATGATCTTCTCCGCACCCGCGTCGAGCCAGTCAATGGCTGATTCGAGAGAACGAATGCCACCACCGACCCTGATCGGCCGTGTTCGAGCCATCTCCCGGATCAGGTCTGAGTTGGATCCTGTGCCGAGAGCTGCATCAAGGTCGATGACGGCAACTTCGCCGGCAACGGAGAACTCATCGAGCCTGTCCAAAGGATCGCCTCCGTCGAGGACGAGTTCGCGGCCGCGACGGAGCTGAACCGCGCGTCCATTACGTATGTCGATACTCGGAATTATCATATTCTTACGGCGATGCCGCTCTCTGTCAGATAGTTCTTTAGATCTTTCACAACCCGGTCGCCGTCGT
>JACZYK010000044.1:7210-12583 GCA_022571135.1 Bacteroidota bacterium | reverse complement strand
GTAGCCCCGGCCGCCGCTGAAACCGTCCCGGCATCGAACCTCCCGCTGGCCCGTAGCGTCATAGCCGGTGGACTCTCACACGAATCCCGATGCTATGAACATGCCAAGCTTTCTCTTTATCCTGTCTGCGTGGTTCCTGGCAACCGTTCCTGTAAGCGCCCAGATGACTGCGTCCGGGGACGATGATCTATTCGATCTGAAAAGGAACTTCGAGGTTTTTGGCTCCCTGTATGAGGAAATCGTGATCAATTACGTCGATCGTGTCCGGCCTCAACCGTTCATGAGAGCCGGGATCGACGCCATGCTGGAACGCCTCGACCCGTACACCAGGTTCTACGATCAGGCCGACAATGTGGACATGACACTGCTCGGACGCGGGCAGCTCGCGGATGTCGGACTGAACATTGGAATGCGCCAGGGTGTTCTGACGGTGCTCGCCCCGGAAGAAGGGACGAGCGCCTACAAACAGGGGGTCCGTACGGGTGATGTTCTGCTCAGTTTGGAGGGCGTCGATGTCTCTACGATGACCGTTCGCGACGTGGTTGGACTCCTTCAGGGAGAAGCGGGATCGACGGTTGAGATCTCAGTCCGGCGTACCGGCCGGAATAGCCCTCTGACGTTCGTGCTCCGCCGCGCCCGGCCGTCTATGCTCAACGTATCCTACTCGGGTTATCTGAATGACGACACGACCGCCGGAATAGGCTATGTCAGGCTCGATCAGTTCGGTCGACGATCGGCCAGGGAAGTCAGGCGCGCGTTCCAGGCCATGCAGAGAGAAGGCGGGTTGAAGGCGCTGGTACTCGATCTCAGAAACAATCCAGGCGGTATTCTGAGCGAGGCGATCGATATGGTTGAATTGTTCGTTCCTGGCGGATCCCTCGTGGTGACGACCCGCGGAAGACAGGAAGCCTTCACCAGGCCGTATCGAACGGCGAACGAACCGGTGTTTCCGGACTTGCCTGTTGCCGTACTCATCGATGAATACAGCGCGTCGGCGAGTGAAATTGTGGCCGGGGCGCTTCAGGATCTCGACCGGGCCGTTATCATGGGTGAGACTTCGTTCGGAAAGGGGCTGGTCCAGGTGGTGCGAAGCCTTCCGTACAACACGACCATGAAGATTACGGTTGCGCATTACTACACGCCGAGTGGACGGGACATACAATCCCGGAGAATCGCCTCTCAGTCTGCCGAAATAGCTTCCCCGGACGTACGATCATTCCGGTCGGCTGCAGGCCGCGAGGTGCGTTCGGGAATCGGAATCGAGCCCGATATCGAGATACGGAAGGAGGCGATAAGCGAACTCGAGGCCGATCTTGATCGCCGCGGAGCATTTTTCCTGTTCGCGAACGAGTACGTCGTTCGACCGAGCTCGGATCCGGATATGATGCCGACGCTCGATGACGCCGAGCTCTCGAGATCCTTCTCGGACTGGCTCGACGGGAGGCGATTTTCGTTTACGTCCAGTGCAGAATCGCTGATCGACTCGCTCAGCGCTAGACTACGAACATCCGGATACGATAAAGTAGAAGAACGGCTTGGGGGAATCAGAACTGCTCTGCTAGCCGAGAAGGCAAAAGACTTCGATCGGTATAAAGACCGCATCCTGCAAAGATTACGGGCGGAAATTTCGGCGCGCTATCTTTCGACATCCGAGCAGATCCGACAGTCTCTACGTCTGGACGCAGTGGCCTCGGAGGCTGCACTGCTGCTTGGTGACCGGAATGCGTACGCTCGAATACTGCATCCACGATGAGCTTGTGACCGAGTACGGGACGGCGAAATGGATATACTGTTGACTGACGTAGCTCTTCTGCTCGTCGCCGGAGCAGCCGGAGGATTTATCGGGGGCCTCGTCGGCGTCGGAGGAGGACTTATATTCGCACCCGTCCTCCTCTTCTACTTTCAGGCGGCCGGCGTTCCCCCGGAATATGTGACACCGCTTACGATCGGAACGAGTCTTTTTTGCACACTCATCGTTGCGATCTCATCAGCCCGATCACAGTATCAAAGAAAAACAGTCAGCACGCGGGTGGCGATTTCGGTGGGCCTCTCGAGTGCAGTGGCCGTCGTTCTGATGACACGTCTCGTCACCACGCAGCCGTGGTACGACGCGAACGTATTTCAGATCGTGTTCAGCGCCTTGCTCCTGGTCGTCGCTTTTCGCATGGTGCGGCCGCTCGCCGGCGCCATTACAGCAGAGCGTCATGGCGACCCCGTAAAGACACCGCGTCCTCTCGCATGGTTCGCTACGGGTACGTCGGCGGGCGTCATTTCGTCTGCGGTCGGAGTCGGAGGCGGCATCGTCATGGTCCCGATTTACAACGATCTCCTGCACATGCCGATACGTCGCGCCGTGGGTACGTCCAGTGCGAGTATAGTACTCGTTTCACTTGCAGGAGTACTGAGCTATCTGTGGATCGGGTGGGATCTCTCCGCGACCGACACAGCCGTCGGATTTGTAGATATTCCCCGTGCGTTGTTGTTGTCCGTTCCGGCGCTGTTTACGGCGCGCTATGGTGTTCATACGGCACATCATGTGGATCGGGTGATACTGAGGCGCAGCTTTGCAGTCGTCGCCCTGATCGTCGCCGTTCGGCTTCTGTTTCGAGCGCTGGGTTAGCGTTTACTCCGATCCGTGTACATTCGGGTCTATTCTCGGTGTTGGACGGATGTGTCCGACTAAACACTGATGTCCTAGTTTTCCAGCATACCCAGCACGGTGTCGAGCAGGATGTTGGCTCCTGCCTGAGTCGCTTCGGGCTCGGTATACTCTTGCCTGTCGTGACTGATACCGTTCACGCTCGGGACAAAAATCATCGCCGATTCGTACTTCGAGGCCAGAATCTGAGCGTCGTGTCCCGCGCCGCTCACCATCGTGGTTGCCGGCAGATCGCGCGCTTCGGCGGCCTCGCGGATCAGGTCTGTTATACGGGCGGAAAATTCCGTCGGTTCTACACGCGCGAGCCGCTTCAAATGTATTGCGCACAGACCCTCATGTCGCTCTTTTTCGACGAGTCTGTCCAGGCGTAATTCCGCCTCCCGAAGGAGATCCGCATCCGGATTGCGCATGTCCACGGTGAAGCGGCACTCCGATGCGATGACGTTGATGAGACCGGGGCTCGCAGTAATGGACCCAGCCGTGACCCGCTGCTGTGGGATGTCCGCGATATCCCGATAAAGGCTGGAGATCAGTTCACCCGCGCTGCGAACGGCATCTTTCCGGCGGTCCATCGGCGTCGTACCCGCATGGTTGGCAGCGCCGCTGATAGATATTTCGGTCCAGGAAAGCCCCTGGACGGCGGAAACAGCGGCTATCGACAGGTTCGACTCGAAGAGAATCGGTCCCTGCTCGATATGGAGCTCTATGAAAATGTTGGGGGCATAGACTGAAATATCCCCTGTTCCCCTCATGTCCAGCCGGTCTAGTTCGTCGCCGATTGACCGACCGTCTGTATCAGTCGTCGCCCGGACGTCTTCGATTGAAAGATCTCCGCGGTGAAACATGCTTCCCATCATGTCCGGCATGAACCGGACACCCTCTTCGTTGACGAACGAGCAGACGATGAATGGACGCTCCGGATGAAAGCCGCTTTCGATGAGGGTTTCCGCTACCTCCAGAGCCGCTAGTACGCCGAGGGCCCCGTCGAATCGCCCCCCGGAACCTACCGTATCCGTGTGCGAACCGGCCATAACGGCGCCGTTGATCCGCCGGCCCGGGACCACTCCGAACAGGTTTCCGATCGGATCGATTGCGACTTCCATTCCCAGATCGCGCATGCATGCTTCGACATAATCGCGACCTGCTTTGTCGGCTTCAGAAAATGCAAGACGGTTAATTCCGCCGTCCGGGACCCGACCGATATGGCTCAGTTCTTCGAGGCGCTGATGGAGACGATGGCTGTTGATATCAAGACGACGCATGGGCTTGTTTCTCGCGATAGAAACCCGGGAGGGAGAGAAACCAGGTCCTCAGACTCCCGTACTAACGGGACGAAATCGAACTCCTGTCTGCAACACTCAACCTACGATGACCGCACCATTGATTCTCGGCCTCGCGATGATTTTTTCTGCTTGTGGCCAGGATGTATCGTCCCAGGAGCAGTACTTCACTCCAACGCCAGCGAGAACAGCCGTTCCGGACAGCATCGCCGCGGGCAGGCTGAACGCCATTACACGAGCCGTCGAAGCGGCGTCTCCCGCGGTGGTGAGTGTTAACGTCACCCAGCGGATTCGTACATACGCGAGGGATCCGTTTTCGGATCCGTTTTACGATCTGCTTTTTGGAAGACAGAGAGCCCGTGTCCTGGAGCGTCAGATCCAGAGCATGGGATCCGGTTTCGTAATTTCGAAAGACGGATATATCGTCACGAATGAGCACGTTGCTCGAGGCGCCACCGCTGTGACCGTTGCGTTCCCGAACGGACGCACCTATCCGGCCGAGCTGATCGGAACGGACGTCGCATCGGACCTGGCTCTGCTCAAAATCGATACGGAAGACGAACTAGCCTCACTTACGTTTTCCGGGGCGGCAGATCCGATAGTGGGCGAATGGTCGATTGCTCTCGGCAATCCGTTCGGTCTCTTCGAGGCCTCTGACCCCACCGTTACCGTCGGTGTGGTGAGCGCAACGGGTCGGGATCTGACTCCAAAGGATGGCCATCTGTACAGAGACATGATCCAGACCGATGCGGCGATCAATCGGGGGAATTCCGGTGGTCCGCTGCTCAACGCTCTCGGCGAAGTGATCGGCGTGAACGCGGCCATCTACAGCGAGTCGGGAGGATCGATAGGCATCGGATTCGCGGTTCCGGCCCATCGAGCGATTCGGGTTCTCAACGAATTGAGGCAAAATGGCTCGGTGGATCGATCTTACTACACCGGTATGATTGGCCGCGACGTGACATTGCGCGTGGCCCGATATCTACGACTGAGTCGCACGGGCGGTGTGCTCGTAGAAAGGGTAGAACCCAATTCTCCCGCCGAGTATGCAGGATTCCGGCCGTGGGACGTCATTACTTCTATTGCGTCAGAGCCCGTGAATGACCGCAACGATTTTCTCGCACGGCTCTACGATTTTCGTCCGGGCGACACGGTCGAGGTCGGTATTATCCGGAGTACAGAGCCCAGGACTCTGGTTTTAATACTGGGAAGCGACGGCAGCCACTGAGTGCCTGCTTGCATAACTCGGCGTGCATTCGAGCACCGCTGCATCCCGTCCAGCTGCGTTCTACCTCCTCGCGCCGTAGCCCGGCTACGCCTCGTCTGCACGCCTTGCCGTCCGGGCGCATCGCCGCTCTCGGTGCTACGTGGAGTTATCCAACCAGCCACTGAGTGGCTGCTCAAACTGGAACCGACCAGGCCGCGCGCAGTGCC
>JACZYK010000044.1:0-7200 GCA_022571135.1 Bacteroidota bacterium | reverse complement strand
TACGGTCCAGTCTCCTCCGAAGACGGCGTTTCCCGCGACGATGACGTTCGCCCCCGCTCCCACGATTTCTCCTATGTTTGAGGGGTTCACGCCGCCGTCAACTTCCAGATAGGCGTCCGGATTGACCTCGTCAAGCATTCTTCTAAGGCGCCGAATCCTGGCGGTACTCCGTGGGATATACGCCTGTCCACCGAATCCAGGATCCACCGACATGATCAGCACTAGGTCCACGTCCGGCAGAATTTCCTCCAGCGTCGTAAGAGGCGTCCCTGGATTGAGCGTGACTCCGGGTCTGGCTCCGGCGTCGCGAATCTGCTGAATCGTTCGGTGAAGATGCGTACAGGCTTCGACGTGCACGGTGACGAAATCCGCCCCTGCGCTGATGAAATCCTCGACGTATTTCTCCGGATCCCGGATCATCAGATGGACGTCCAGGATGGTTGATGTCTCGTGGGCCAGCGGTCGAAGGGATTGAACCACGAGCGGCCCTACAGTAATATTCGGCACATAGTGCCCGTCCATCACATCCACATGGAGCCATTCGGCGCCAGCTCCAATCGCCTCCCGGCAATGGTCGGCAAGACGGCTGAAATCGGCTGAGAGAATGGACGGCGCTAGGATTGGCATGGTCGGCGTCGACTATCGTATTCGAACAAAAAAGGGACGCTCCGCGCGGAGCGCCCCTTCTCGCGATTCAAACCTGCTGAACGCTCATTAAAACATACGGAAAATAGCAATACCGAGTGCGATGACGATTGCATTGACCAGCGATATGGGAAGGAGATATTTCCAACCCAGCGTCATAAGCTGGTTGTACTTGAAGCGTGGCAGCGTCCATCGTACCCAGATGAACAGATAGGCAAAGAACGCGGCCTTGAGAATTACCGTACCGATTTGCATCGCGCCCAGTAAGAGGCTGCCGTCCAGAGAAGGCACCGCGCTGATCAGTAGCGTCTGGAATGGAATCAGGTAGCCTCCGAAAAAGAGGGTTACGATGATAAAAGAGGCGACGAAAAAATTGATGTATTCGGCGAGGAAGAACATACCGAATTTCATTCCGCTGTATTCTGTATGGAATCCGCCGACCAATTCCTGTTCGGCCTCCGGCAAATCGAAGGGTGTACGGTTACATTCTGCGAATGCCGCAACAATGAACAGGATCGCCCCGATCGGATTCCTGAAAAGATTCCATCCGAGAAATGACATTCCGCCTGCCTGATCCTCCACGATGTCCATAAGGTTGAACGATCCGGCGATCAGCACGACGGATATCACCGCCAGACCCATCGACAATTCGTAGGAGATCATCTGGGCTGCCGATCGGAGTCCGCCAAGCAGCGAGTACTTGTTGTTTGAACTCCAGCCCGCCAGCGTGATTCCGTAGACGCTGATGGACGTCAAAGCCAGCAGAACGAGTACGCCTACATCGAGATCGGCGACGACGACTCCAGGTGCGAAGGGTATCAAAGCCGCCGCAGAAAATGCGATTACGATCATGATAAACGGCGCGAGCGAGTGCACGAACGGATTCGCCAGATACGGAACGATGTTTTCTTTCAGAAGGAGCTTGAGAACATCCGCGACCGGTTGGAAAAGTCCAAGCGGCCCCACTCGATTCGGGCCCAGCCGATTCTGCATCGCAGCGGACACTTTCCTTTCGGCGTAGACCAATATGGCCGCCGATGAAAGAAAGAACATGACCACGGTGAAGGCGAGGAGTACACTCCAATACCAGTGTAAAGCCATTCTTCTGTTTGACCTTATATCAATGACAGGCCGCTAGACCGGCCACGCGTTACTTATTGTTTATGTCGGTTATACCTCCGCACCGACGTCCACCAGGCGGACACCCGGTTCGGCCATGGCGTCGTAGGTGGCGCCTCCGAATGCCTCGTTTTCCGAGGAGACCTTTAGCATAATGTCCCTGGGGCCCTTGAACCTGAGCTCGATATCCAGCAGGTCCGCGATCTCAGGGATGACGACCCAACCGGGTTGGCAGTCGACGAGGTGATCTTCGTCGAACCACCTGTCGAACGGCGTCCCGTGCTTGTCGGCACGGCTCTTTCCGATTTCCATCGACAGAGTCCTGTTGACCCCCCGGATGGCCTTTGACGGCCATACGCGCTGCGCATGTCCGTCCTGATTCACGAACGTTCCGACGGTTTCCACCACTGTGGCCGCCGGCAATGCGACATTCGCCGCCACAAGCGTCTCGTTCGTCGTATTCGTATGATGCAGGATCACCGAAACGCCAGCAAGGTCGGCGGCTTCACAGATACCAGCCGCCACGGGATCGTCCTGTAGCACGTAGAGTAGCTTGACGTCGCCCCCCTGAATACGAGAGCGGAGCAGCGTAGCGTCGAGCGGCCGGATGCCCAGTCTCTCGCATCCACTGGCGTTCGGCGTTTTGTCGTCCGTGATCAACCATCCGTCTCCCGCACCGGGCTCGATATGCTGGATGTAGGACGGCGCCGCGGCGCCGAGTGCCGAAGCGAGTTCGCCGAGCAGGTAATTGTCCTCGACGCACGCAAAGGCCGATCCCAGGAATACGATCCCGTTCGCATCTACATTTTTGAGAAGATCTGCAGCCGCTGTTTTGGCATCGTCCCAGGACGCCGACTGACCAGCTATGGTGGGTCCCTCCGGTCGGTTTTCATTGAATACGTCGTAATCGAGCCTGTCCTCATCGGGCAGCCAGTACTCGTTCACTTCCATATTTGTCCGGGGAGTGACTTTCTGAACGAGATTGTCTTTCACCCAATAGAAGCAATTCGAGCCCTTTGCATTCCCGATCGTGATTGACGGCGTACTGCTCATCTCCCAGACACGCGCCTTGAACCGGAAATCCTTGGACGTCAGCGCACCCACGGGACAGATATCGATCACGTTCATCGAATAGGGTTCGTCAAAATCGACCCCCGGTGGCGTCATCGGATAGTTCCAAACACTCCGTTCGATAATAGTCAGCTGATGACTCTCGGATATTTCGGTTGTAAAACGGGTGCACCGCGTACAGTTGATGCACCGCTCAGCATCCAGGACGACCCGGGGTCCGAGTTCGATGTGCTTCGGTTTAGAAACTTTCCGGAACTCGAATCTGGATCCCTCCGGCCCGTACTTGTAGGCCTGAATCTGCAGGGGACAGTTCCCGGCCTGATCGCATATCGGGCAGTCCAGCGGATGATTGATCAGGAGGAATTCGAGGTTGTCCTTCTGTGCTTCGCGGACGAGTTCGCTCGATCGGTGCGTTTTCACGACCATACCGTCGCTGATATCCTCCGAACACCCGGTCATCATCTTCGGAAAGAATCGGATAACCGGATTCCCGTCTTCATCCAACCTTGGCTCGCCTGTACCGCGATCGATTTCCGGCGTTCCGATCTCTACAAGACACTGGCGACAGTTCGCCGGCGCCGACATGGCGGGATGGTAACAGAAATGCGGAAGTTCTATGTCGTGATCGAGGCAGAACTGCAGCAGGATCGGGTTACCCTCAAATTCAAATTCCTGATTGTCTATGGTAACTGTTGGCATAAGGTCGGTTGCTTTTCACAGTTCACCTTTCGGCGTCGAATATCATTCTAAGGCCCAAGAGCCGGTGTCAGAACCCCGCCGGAAGGTACCAGCGACGGGCGACATCGTGCTTCAAACTCATCCCGAAAACGCTCGATCGTAAATCTGACCGGCCAGGCGGCAGCATCGGCAAGAGCGCACACCGTACGGCCCTCCATCTGAAAACAGAGATCGATCAGTAGATCCAGATCCCTCAGATTCCCAGCGCCTTCATCGATTCTCGTAACGATGTTCTCGATCCACCCGGTTCCCTCACGACAGGGCGTGCACTGCCCGCAACTCTCGTGGTGGTAGAATCGCGTGACGCGGCGCAGCCATGAGACGATGTCCGTGTCCTCGTCCATGATGAGCATTCCAGCGGTTCCCATCATTGAACCGGCGTCCCTCAGCGTTTCGGCGTCCATCGTAACGCCGTCGATCTGGTCGGCTCGAAGAATGGGAGTGGAACTTCCTCCTGGAACGACGGCTTTCAGTTTCTTGCTACCGCGCATTCCCTTGGCTACATCGTAAATGAGGTCGGTAATCAGCATTCCGGTCGGATATTCATACACACCCGGACGGTTCACGTGTCCCGAAATTCCATAGAGGACGGGTCCGGGATGACGATGGGATCCCAGGTCGGCAAACCATTCTCCGCCTCGATTGATGATCAGCGGTACGCATGCCAGCGTCTCCACATTGTTGATCGTCGTTGGATAGTTCCATAACCCCCGCTGAGCGGGAAAGGGTGGTTTCGCCCTCGGATAAGGACGTTCGCCTTCGAGCGAGATCATCAAGCTTGATTCCTCGCCGCATATGTAAGCACCGGCCCCCTTGTGGATCACCAGATCGGTTGAAAAATCCGTTCCGAGAACATTCTTGCCCACGTATCCTTTTTCGTACGCCTTGGCCAGTTCGACCTCCATAAGAGAGATCCAGTCGGCAAACTCTCCGCGTACGTACAGGTACGACGTTGTGATGGACATCGCGTAGGAGGCAATCAGCATTCCCTCGAATATGAGATGCGGATTGAACTCCATGAGCTGTCGGTCCTTGAAAGTGCCCGGCTCGCTTTCGTCACCGTTGCCGCAGAGAAATCGAGGGATGTTCGGATCGACGGGGGGCATGAACGTCCACTTGAGACCCGTCAGGAATCCCGCACCGCCTCGGCCCCTGAGGCCGCTATTTCTGACTTCGTTCGTGACGGAGGTCGGGTCCCATTTGTCGGATGTCAGTACTTCCCGAAGCGCCTCGTACCCACCGTTCTGCTCGTACACCTCGAGTCTGTGCAGATCTCTGACGGGGGGCAACAGAACGCGCTCATACGACCGCCAGTCGCCGGCTTTGGACGTTGCTCCGTTCTTCTCTTCCATGCTGTTCGTTGCTTTGCTGGTCTGGTCGAACTCCCGCCCTAGCCGAGTGTTTTGGCTACCGGGGGCGCCGAGTAAGTCAGTGTGTCGCGGACGTCCGTTCTCCGGTTTCCTCCCAGGTCGTCTTCGTCCTGGGGGAGCGTAACGGATGAAAAGAAAGGTAATTGGTCTCTTTTCAGGGCGTCGATGAGTGCGTCGATCTTCTCTTCGGTAAGGTTCATCACGTATGGTCCGTTCGTAATCTGGAGCATGGGGGCCGAGCCGCAGGCGCCCAGGCACTCTACTTCCTGAATCGTGAACAGACCGTCGTCGGTCGTTTCGCCTGCATGTGCGCCGAGCTTCTCCTCCAGATAGTGAAGCATGTCATAACCTCCGCAAATCTGGCAGGAGAAACAGGTGCACACGTCCAGTACGTAGCGACCTTTCTTACTCTTGAAATACTGGGTATAAAACGTGGCCACGCCGAAGGCCCTGGCGTACGGCATGCCCAGCGCGCCGGCGGACAGGCGGATGACTTCCGGAGGCAGAAACCCAAATTTCTCCTGAGCCATCCAGAGCACCTTCATAATGGCGCCGTCGGCTGTCGGATACTGCGAGACCCACGTCGCGATCTGCCGCGTTTCCTCCGCGGTAAACACAAGCTCCTCAGTAGAAAATACCGGTTCCGGATGCCGTTCGGGCATCAGGATAACGGGATCTTTAATAAAGTCTGTCATACTTCAGTTTGTATCCGATTCTATTTCTGAGTCCGCAGTTGTTCTACTACGCTTATTTGTCTGCCTCGCCCAGGACCGGGTCGATTGACCCGATGAGAAGCACCATGTCTCCCATCGCCGCCCCTTCCATCATGTACTCCAGACCCTGAATACTCGAAAAACTCGGGGCTTTGATGCTTACCCGATAGGGACTGCCGGTGCCGTCGGACTGAAGGTAAAATCCGAGTTCTCCCTTCGCCGCTTCGACCGCATGGTATACTTCGGCGCCTTTCGGAGGGCAGATACCGGCATCCGTATACATGAAGTCGTGTATCAGGCCCTCCATGGAGTAGTAGACATCGTTTTTGGACGGGTAGGAACGCTTCGCATCATCGGCCCGGATGGGTCCCTCTGGCATAAACTCCAGGCACTGTGTGATGATCTTGACGCTCTCTTTCATCTCATCCATGCGGACGAAATACCTGGCCAGCACGTCTCCTTCTTCCCGGATGGGGATGATGAAATCGACCTCGTCGTATTTGAGATAGGGTTCGAATCGACGGATGTCGTATGCGACGCCACTGGCGCGCAGGTTGGACCCAGCCATTCCCAACTCCACGACTTCTTCCGAAGTCAATACACCCACCCCCGCCGCTCTGTCGATCCAGATCCGGTTCCTATTCAAAAGTTTCTCCCACCCGGCGATAACGGCCGGAAACGTTCCGGCGAAGTCGCGGATCAGCGCCAGCCCCGTATCGCTGATGTCCGATGCCAGACCACCGATCCTACTGTGTGACACCGTCAGCCGTGCGCCCGCCACCTCATCGAAGATATTGTAGAGATCCTCTCTATACTGGAATGTCCATAGGAACAGCGATACTGCGCCGGCATCCATCAGGGCGACTCCCAACCAGAGCAGATGTGAGGAGATGCGGGACAGTTCGCTCATCAACATGCGTATCCACTGCGCGCGGTCCGGGACTTCGATGCCGGCCAGTTTTTCTACAGCCAGGCACCAACCTACATTGTTGCTATACGGACAGAGGTAGTCCAGGCGGTCCGTGTAGGGCATGAACTCCTGGTACGTCTTGGACTCGGCCAGTTTTTCAAGTCCTCTGTGCAGATAGCCTATATCCAGGACGCATTTCTTGATCGTCTCTCCGTCGAGTTTGACGGCGCAACGCAGCACCCCATGAGTAGCCGGATGCTGGGGTCCGATGTTGAGCACCATCTCGCTGTCGAGTGGATCGTCAAGCTGAACCCGGTCGCCTCGACGGCGCTCCTCCAGCCAGGCATGTTTGCTTTCCAGCCTTTTGTAAAGCGCCTCGTTGTGGCGCGGCCAGAACTGAAGCGTATCCTTGAAATCGAAGTTATCGATGATACTCATGATCTGTACCGATCGGCTCCCGCTCGGGTAGCCTCATCGCTCCTCTTTCGTCGGAGCTTCCTGGAAACTCTTAATGGGTTTCGATCCGTGCGCGGCCGGATAGGGATCTTCTGTGAGTCCTGCTTCCGGCGTCTGGGGCGGGAGAGGCAGTGATCCCGGGATGCCGAGCAACGGGAATTCCTTGCGCAGCGGATAG
>JACZYK010000329.1 GCA_022571135.1 Bacteroidota bacterium | reverse complement strand
CCCCGAACCGCTCACCAGCGTTCGTACGGGTGTTCCCATGGGTCTTGAATGGATCGTGACCAAGCTCTTGGCGAAGAGTGCGGACGACCGGTATCAGAGCGCTACAGATCTACTGGTCGATCTGCGGACCGTCGATCTGAGTGCGACGGGAATGTCGCGCCATGCATCCGTATCTGAAATGCCGGCGGCTCAGACGCGGATGGACCGAAACGAGGGGCGGGCAAAGGGGACGGTCGTCCAAGCGTTTCTCTGGGCTGTCGGCGGTGCGATGATCGTGGCGCTTGCCTGGTTTCTCTGGCCGGTGGCAGGCAACGGAGTCTCGCCGATTTCGACCAAACGCCTCTCGCAGGAGATCCCGCTGACGGGGACGCTCATCGCAGTCGATATTTCACCCGACGGCAGCAAAGTCGCCTACTCTTCAGACTTCCTGCGCATTCTTGATCTCAAAACCGGACTCGTGCGCGAGATCCCGGAGGCCGGAGCCTCGATTCACGTGGAGTTTTCCCCGGATAGCGAGTGGATACTGCTCACAGGCGCAACGAGTATCTCACGCGTGTCGGTAGATGGTGGTACCGTTATTCGGATTCAAGCGACCGAAGAGGGAGGGCCTCGTGCAATCTGGGCGTCCAACGATGTCATCCTCTTTGAAGAATTACAATCCATCTACCGCAAGTCGCTCTCGACCGGAGAGACGGTCCGCGTCACCACCCCCGATTCGCTGGCGGGTGAATACGATCACGATTGGCCGAGTCTGCTGCCGGACGGCAAGACGATCGTGGCAACCGCCGAGATACGAGACGCCCCGTCCCGGATTGGATTCTGGGATCTGGAAACCGGGGAAAACAAGGGCTACCTGGACTACCCGGGGTACAGGGTGCAATGGGTTCCGACCGGGCATCTACTATTCGAAATGAACGAAACGGCAGTCGCACTCCCATTTGATCCGAAGACGCTCAGCCAGACCGGACCGCTGATACCGGTCATGTCCAAGACACGCGCAGAAGGCCTGTCCGTCTCCGACGACGGAACGCTTGTACATGCCGGTTCGGCGATTGGGGTTCTGGCTGAAGCCCAGCCCGTCATTCCGGTTTCCATCAAGCTTCCCGGGTTGACGACTGAGCTCGGATTCCCCCCGGATTTCTATCGCGATCTTGTAATCAGCCCCGATGCAGAACAGGCCGTAGTCGTAATTCAGAACGGTCCGGAGTCCACCTCCGGGCAGGATATATGGGTACTCGATTTCGAACTCGGGTCACGACGACAGATTACGCAGGGAGGAAACAACGATTATCCAACCTGGATGCCTGACGGAGATTCGCTCCTCTATGTCCGTACACAGTTCGCAACAGATGCGATCATCATGATTCAGGCAGTTGATGGCACTGGCGGGGCGCGGATATTCTGGGACCCAATAGCGCCTGGCGTCGCAGATCTTGATGTGTCGGAAGATGGTACCAGACTCACGTTCGTGGAGGGATCGCCGGTAGGGTTGGACGTGCAGACCTCCGGGGGCATATTAGATATTGGAAGCAAACGGAATCCTTTCTACTGGTTTGTAGATACCGGAAATCCACGGCGTCCCTCCTTTTCTCCGGACGGAGGGTATATAGCGTACGAAGATGCGGGGGCCATCCTGGTGGTTTCGGCCGAACAGGAGACGTCCGTACCGGTGACGGTCTGGTCCGAATCGATGTCGCTGCCTCGATGGTCGAGGGATGGATCGAAACTCTTCGCATTAGCTGCGGACGGTGTGCCGCATTTCGTCAACGTCAGAACGACTCCACAATTCGATGTCACGAGTTCCCCGCAGGTGTTTATAAACTGGGTGATCGCGGGCGTTCGGCTCTTCGACGTGTTTCCCGGGTCGCAGAAGGTGATACTGCCAATCGTCGAGAACTCTCCTTCCGGGCAGGTCGTTGCCCGGCCTGCCCAAGACCGGACGCTGCTTCACTTCATCATCAACTGGTTCGGCGAACTTGAGCAGTCCACGCGATTCAAGTAACCGTAGTACACCTCTCATTACCGGATTGTCGCCGACCTCGGCCGTGGTGCCACAGAAGCGGTCCAGGTGGAGCTTATCCCCGCCGCATAAGTAGTAGGTGTCATCCAGCCGGGAGAAGCGCCCCACCCGAACACAATATGTGGCAGCATGAAGACCTTGAGTCTCACGATCGTCATCGCTCTGATCCTTGCACTGACAGCGCCCTCTGCTTCGTCACAGAGTGATCCTCCGGATTTCCGGGACGATTTCCTCCGACACTTTGAGCGGTCGAGCCGTAAGGTCCTCTCGCTTGCCGAAGTGGTACCGGAAGAGCTTTACTCGTGGTCACCGGGCGAAGGCGTGATGCCCATCGTACAGGTATACATGCACATCGCTCGCTACAATTTCTATTACCTGGAGTCGTCGCTCGGAATCGCGCCGCCGCCTGGAATCGACGTGGAGCATCTGGAGGAGATTACAGAAAAGGAGCGGGTAAGGGCACTACTGCAACGCTCGATTGACCACGTGCGAACTTCGACGCGAAACATGAGCGAATCAGACTTGACGAACCGGACCATGCTC
>JACZYK010000328.1 GCA_022571135.1 Bacteroidota bacterium | reverse complement strand
CGCTTGGACAGAGACGGTTGCCCATCTGATGCCCGATGGCCGAGCACACAGGCTTGGTGTCGATCAACCTGTCCAAAGTGTACGGAGGTGAGAGGTGCCGTGTTAAGATGAATATATCGAGACGGACAGCCAATATATATTGATTGTCAATGACTTATACGTATTGACTACTGTGCAGCATCAAGTGTATTTCGCAACATCAGGGCGATCGTCATCGGGCCGACGCCGCCAGGTACGGGTGTAATAAGAGAAGCCTTTTTCGAGACGCCGTCGAAATCAACGTCGCCAACCAGTCGATAGCCGCTCTCACGGCTCGCATCCTCTACCCGGTTCATGCCCACATCGATAACGACGACTCCTTCTTTTACCATGTCTGCCGTCAAAAACCCGGCGCGTCCAATGGCGGTTACGATGATGTCGGCCTGGCGGGTTATTTCGGGAAGGTTTCGTGTCCGGCTGTGACAAACGGTGACGGTCGCGTCCGTCCCTTTCTGTAATAGAAGGATGGCCAGAGGTTTTCCGACAATATTGGATCGGCCAATGATGACCGTGTTCTTGCCGCTGATCTCTATCCCGGAGCGTAGCAACAACTCCACGATACCTGCCGGCGTGGCCGGTTTAAATCCTGAAAGTCCCAGCATTAACCGCCCCACATTGAGGGGATGGAAGCAATCCACATCTTTTTCTGGATCGACTGCATTGATGACTTTCTGGTCGTCAATATGATCGGGCAGGGGAAGTTGAACGAGGATGCCATCGACTGCCGGATCGTCATTGAGCCTCGCGATGACGCCCAGGAGTTCGTCCTCGGATATGGTCGCGGGATATGCGAGATTGTCGCTTTCTATCCCTGTCTCGGCCGCAGCCTTATGCTTTCCACGTACGTAGGCGGCCGACGCAGGGTCGTCACCGACCAATACGACTGCCAGATAGGGTGCACGTTTACCCTCCGCCAGTCGGGCATCAACCTCGGTCTTGATTTCCTTTCTAATGTCCGCCGCGATGGCGCGCCCGTCAATAATTTGTGCCAACGGATCGTCTCCTGTAACTGAATTCGGGAATCGCTGAGAAAGTACAATTCGAGGATGAGAGATGTACTCCATTGGTGCGCGAGATGCTCGTCTCCGTTGAAAGTGTATCTCAGAGACGAACGTCAGTAAGGCTTTGTAGCGCAATAGAATACGAATATGCTTGCGGACGCTCTCCTCCTTCCCTCCGGAATTAACTTTGGATGAAAATCAAATCGGCTTAGGCTATCTTCGGGCTTTCTTAGGCTTCGAGCGTAGAGGCCTTTACGGTATCCGGGCTCGCTTCTATCGATCTTACTCACTGTGACTCAGAATGACTTTCAGGGTTGGCATACTCGGCGCAACAGGTGCAGTCGGGCAAAAATTTGTAGAGCTCCTGGCCGGACATCCATGGTTTGAGGTCGCCGCGGTGATCGCGTCAGCGCGATCGGCAGGAAAAACCTACCGGGAAGCCGTCAATTGGACCGGACACGCACAGATGCCCGAAGCTGTGTCGGATCTCACGGTAGGCGGTATTACTGATTCGGTGGATCTGGATTTTGTGTTTTCAGGTCTGGATGCTTCCGTTGCAGGAGAGGTAGAGGGCGATTTTGCGTCGCGAGGTATCCCGGTTATCTCGAACGCAAAGAATTACCGATGCACAAGGACGTACCCTTGCTGATCCCGGAGGTCAATCCCGAGCATACTCGACTGATCGAGAAGCAGAGCTGGACGAATGGCGGATTCGTCGTTACCAATCCAAATTTATTCAACCATATGTCTGGTTGCCGCCGTCAAGCCGCTCCAGGACGCATTCGGGATCGAGGCGTTGCACATAACTACGATGCAGGCTATTTCCGGGGCTGGCTATCCGGGTGTGCCTGCTCTGGATATCCTGGGTAATGTAATCCCGTTCATAGGAGGCGAAGAGGAGAAAATAGAATCGGAACCGCTCAAGCTTCTCGGCAGGCTCTCGGATGAAGGAGTGGTGCCTCTGGAGATTCCCATATCCGCCTAGTGCAACAGGGTTCCGGTCATGGACGGCCCACCTGATCAGTATTTCCGTGCGACTGAGCGGATCTCCAACCGTGGAGGCCGTAAGAGAGGCGATTCTCGAATTCAGGTCTCCGATTGAGGGGCTGGAATTACCGAGTGACACCGGAGAGTTCATACGCTTGTTCGACGATGACAGGTATCCTCAGCCTGCCAGGCAGTCCACGCTCGGTAACGGCATGGTCGTTTCTGTCGGACGCCTCAGGAGATGCCCGATCCTCGGAACGAGGATGGTCGCTCTGGCCCATAATACGGTTCGTGGGGCGGCAGGAGGAGCTATTTTAAATGCGGAATTATTGATAAGACAGGGTTACATCAAGACCCGGTAGGGGGGGCCGTCGAATCAACTTTTTGAGCTTCGCGTAAAGCCTCTCCGCTGTCTTGACTGGAGTGAGGAATGTTTATATCATTGCGCTCGCGAGTCAGAGCGGGTGTAGCTCAGTGGTAGAGCATCACGTTGCCAACGTGAGGGTCGTGAGTTCGAATCTCATCACCCGCTCAAAAAAGCTTCGATCC
>JACZYK010000327.1 GCA_022571135.1 Bacteroidota bacterium | reverse complement strand
ATTTTGCTAACCCCGACATGGTGGGCCATACGGGGGTTTTCGAGGCGGCCGTCTGTGCCGTAGAGGCGGTCGATCAGGCGACCGAAAAAGTGGTCACGTCAGCGTTAAAGAATAGCTATAGCGTAACCATCATCGCTGATCATGGGAATGCCGACAAGATGCGAAATTCCGACGGTTCCCCTCACACGGCCCACACGACTGCGCTCGTCCCGCATCTGATCATAAAGGACGGTTTCGACGGGCCGGTTCAGCGCGGAAAACTTGGAGATATTGCTCCTACTATTCTCCGGATACTCGACATTCCCATCCCGGAGGAAATGACGGGATCAGTGCTGATCTGAACGCCCGGGTGCTGGGTCTGCTAACAGGCCTCAGTTTATCGAGAGAGCGTACGGCATGAGAGCCTGAACCGATCCGCTGGCTTGAAGGACCGCTGATAGCCGACGAAACGTATCCAGGAGACGCTGGTCCGACTCGTCCAGTTGTGTACGTGATACCACGCGCCCGATGGTGGCGCCAAAAGTCTCAGTCAGTCTTTCGAGGAAAGATTTGGGAGCCGGGAAAATTCTGATACGAACGTCCTCAGCCGAGAGTCCGGCTTCTTCTGCAGCGATCGCTACGGCCCTGTCCAGGCCTCCGATTTCGTCGATGAGACCATTTTCAAGTGCCGCCCGGCCTGTCCAGATTCTTCCCTGTGCAAGTCGATCAACCTGCTCTATCTCAAGATTTCTGCTTGCAGCTACCTTTTCCAGAAACGACCGGTACGTATCGTCCGTGGAGCGCTGCAGCAGCGCTTCTTCTTCCACAGTGTAGGATCTGAGGCCGGAGAACATATCTGAAAAGGGTCCGGTTCGCACTTCGTCAAACGTGATCCCCAGCTTTTCGTCGAAGAACTTGGAAGTATCGAAGAAGAGCGAGAATACACCTATCGATCCCGTCAGAGTCAGGGATTCTGCAACGATCGTGGGCGCACCGGTCGCTATCCAGTATCCTCCCGATGCGGCCAAACTACCCATCGAAACGACGACCGGGACATCTTCTGCCGTCCGTTGAATTTCGCGCAGCATCGCGTCAGCAGCCGGGGCGAAGCCGCCGGGTGAATTCACCCTTACGACGACAGCGCGTGTACGCTTGCTCTCCCTCGCCCGTCGAATGGCTTTGATGAAGGTTTCCGATCCCACCGTAGGGCCTCCCAGAATCGGATTCGGGACATCCGAACTGGTTCCCGCGGTAATTCCGCCGTCGACGAATACGACCGCAATATTTCCGGAGCCTTTCCGGGCACGCCTCGACGTCAGGCGGGTGTAAGACCTGATGGAGACCTCTCGAAGTCGCTCTTCCTGATCCAAGCCCGCCATCTGCGCAATGCGCTGCCGAATTTCATCGTCGTAACGAAGACCGTCCAGCAGCCCCGCCTCGAAAGCTTCCCGTGCAGAAAAGATGACGTTTGATCGCATGCGATCTGAAATATCGGTTGCCTCCATTCCCCTGGCCTGAGACACTACGGACGTGAATTCAAGCATTACGTCGTCGATAATGGCCTGCAGCTGAATCCGGTTCTCGTCCGACAGATCGGTACGCACGAACGGCTCTACAGCACTCTTATACGTGCCCGCGCGAACAATCTGCGGCTCTATTCCTAGTCGATCCAGCAAGTCTTTGTAGTATGAGACCGTCATTGAGAATCCATTGAGTTCGAACATGGACTCCGGATCGGCAAAAACAGAATCAGCGGCCGAGGCCAGATAGTATGCGTTCTCAGCCATCATGAAAGATTTGGAAGACGCGACGACCGGTTTACCGGATTCCCGAAAATGCACGATGGATCGTCTGATCGCCTGGAGCGACGCCCAAGGGATCTCCAGACTCCCCGTGCGGAGCCAGAGCGCAGTAATGCGGCGATCCTCGGCGGCCTCCCGGATGGCCTGAGTCAGGTCGAGTAGACCGAAAGGAGCCTCACCTGCTAAAGACTGGGCGAGCGGGTCTCCAGAAACAATCTCTGGTACGGACCGGGAGAGATCTACGATGAGAACCGATTCGGAACGCACCGGCGGTGCACTGTCGGCACCCGCAGCCATCATCACGACAAACAGAATCAGTACAAACCCGGCCACGCCCAGTGCGATAAGCGTACCAAGGATACTGGCTGCTACGACAGAGAAAAATCGTAAAGGAGTTTTCATCGGGCCGATTCTGGTTTCGTAGATGGCGAGTGTTTAGTTGGATAATTCCGGGCAACACCGAGAGTGGCGATGAGCCAGGCCGAAGTTAGTCGGTACGGACGCTCCGTGCCACACGGAGAGATGTCCCTGCCTGACAATTTTGGATCTGCTTGCGGACACGTTCCGTTTCCGGGTTGAACTCGGTCTCGTCCGCGTGTAAGTTCGATCGATTCATCATTTCAAATCCGAGAGCCGTGGAAAAGGTCCTTCAATATCGAATCCCCGTGTTACATCCGTTTGCCGTTCATTTTCCGGTGGCTCTGGTTCTGGTCGCCCTGGCGTTCGTTATGATGTGGCTGATTCGGGATCGAATCCATTGGCTCGTTACCGCGATGTACATTCAACTCATCGGATTTGTGG
>JACZYK010000326.1 GCA_022571135.1 Bacteroidota bacterium | reverse complement strand
CGGGGACTCGATTGCCGCCGTCCTGAAGAGAGGGGGTGTGGTTCTACTCCCCGTATTTGCACTCGGGCGTGGTCAGGAAATAATCGCGCTGGTGGACCGTTACAAGAAACGAAGCATCATACCCGAAGATACTCCGGTCTACACCGCGGGTCTCCTGCGAGCGATTTCCGATGTGTACGACAAGACGCGCTATACGACACCGAGACTCAACGAGGACTTCGAAGTCTACGGGGTGCCGCAGCGGCGCTTGCCCAGAAGCCAGACGGCCTTCCGTCAGGTTCTCGACGAACCGAGCATCCACATCGTCGGCAGCGGAATGATGTTCGAGCGTACGATCTCAAACCGGCTCGCCCAGAAACTAGTCGGCTCGGAGCGGAACGCGGTCTTCCTCGTCGGATATGCTCGCCACGATTCACCGGGCCATATGCTTTACGAAGCGGCTTCAGAAGGCCCGGGAACAGAGGTCGTACTCGATCGCGCAACAGGCCCTCAGGAAGTGTACTGCACAGTAGATCGATTCCGATTTTCCGGACACAGCCACCGCAGGGATCTGATTGAACTTGTGAAACAGCTCGGTCCCCGGACCGTGATTCTGGCTCACGGGGACACGAAAGCTCGGGAATGGATGGCGGACAACATCCGCTACTTCTATCCGGACGTGGACGTCTATTCTCCGAAGACAGGGGAAATCCTTGAGGTATGAGACTTCAGCATTCTGCGCGGAGCGATTCGGCTTTCCGGGACCTGCCCCCAAATGGATCTCAGTCCCGATGGTAGTTGAACACGGGCATCCACTTCATGCCGCGCTTGTTGCCTGCATAGTTGAGCAATCCGATCTGTAAGCCGTCCAGGTGTCTGGCATAGTTCAGGATGCCGATCGTTATGCCGTGTTGTTCGCCCTGAATGCGGTTATAGGCCGCGATGGAAACGCCCCTGAACGTACCGTCTTCTTCGATTTTCATGTACGCAAACGCGAAAACGGCGCCTGTCACATTCTGGCCGCCGGCGGCCAGTCCCGAAATGATCAGGCCCTTGATGGTGGGCGCACCCACTGCAAGGCCCGCAATATGAACCCCGGACAGCGTTCCTCCGGCGCCCACGGCGAGGCCGCCAATAGAAATCCCCGTCATATCGCCTCCGGCACCGGCTACCATTCCGCCGATCAGTATACCCGTGACATTCCTGCCGGCTCCGGCGCCGAGTCCACCAATCATCACGCCCGTTACGTCCTGACCGGCTCCGACGCCGAGTCCGCCAATGAAGAGACCGGTGACGTTTCTCCCGGCACCAGCCCCCAGACCGGCAAGACCGATACCCTTGAAATCGCGGCCGCTACCTGCCCCGAGTCCGGCAAACATCAGACCGGCTACATCTCTCCCCGCTCCGGCGCCCAGTCCCGCCACGCCGATTCCGGTAAAATTCTCTCCGGCTCCGAAACCCAAGCCGGCGAGCATCAGGCCCTTGATGGATTCTTCAGCGCTGATGCCGAGCGCGCCAAGTCCGATGCCAGAGATTTGCCTTCCACCGCCACCGGGCAGGCCCAGTGCCAGGCCGGTGACGACGCCGCGCGCGTTTTCATGGGGAAACCAGATCGTCGCATTGATACCCGTCACGCGGCGAAGCTCGCGGTCTCTGAAATTCAAACGCACTCCGGTCAGCTCTTTCGAGTCTCCGATTGAGAGTCCGACGCCGTCGATCGTCAGGTCAAGACTTCGTCCGGACTGTCCGAAAACAGGAAGTGCCGCACAGGACATGAATACGAGTGAGAGAAAATGAATACGAACCATCATGACAGGGTTTCCAGGATACGTGAATAGTCTGAGGCGCCCATTTCCATCCGATTGGCATCGTTCGAACCGTTCAGGACCGCCATCTCCGAGAGCCTGTCGTAAGACTCGGCAGGCACGCCCAGACCGTCGAACGAAATGATGCCGACATTTTCTGCGAGTGTTTCGATCCGCTCGATAATGTCAGCGTCTGGACCTCCCGTTGCTTTTGAAAGGGCATGGAGACGGTCCTCGATGGCTTCGATCTGGTATCTGAGAACCGGTGTGAGAAGTATCGCATTCAGCAGGCCATGCGGATGGTCGAAGACACCCCCGATGCTCTCGGACAGGCAGTGCACCGCGCCAACGTCTGCATTTCCGAAAGCCATGCCGGCGACCGTGGAGGCTTTCATCACCTCCGTACGGGGCTCGGGCTCTCCCGGATCTGCGACGCATGCTTCCAGATGCGTCAGAAGGAGACGCACCGCCTCTGCAGCGAGCACGTCCGTTATGGGGCAGGCAAAGCGGCTGACAAACGCTTCGACTGCATGCGTGAGCGCGTCCATCCCGGTTTCGGCGATGAGATTCGGGGGCAAGGTCTCGATGAGGTCGGCATCCACGAGAGCGACGGTCGGAAACATACCATCGCCTTTTACACTGATCTTGCGCAGGGTACCTCGATCGGAGATGACCGAAACCCAGGTGACTTCGGATCCGGTTCCACACGTGGTAGGGACGGCGACGAACGGCGCCGCCGGTTCGTCGAAGCGATTTCGTCCCTCATAATCCATACAACTCCCTGGATTGCGGAGCAGCACGGCGACCGTCTTTG
>JACZYK010000325.1 GCA_022571135.1 Bacteroidota bacterium | reverse complement strand
GCGCAACAACAACTGGTACTTGCTAACAATCGGCGCACGGCGAGGTCTGACGTTCTTGGAGCAGCAACCCCAGGTCGATCCCGATCGTCTCGGCGTTTATGGACATTCGATGGGTGGCAAGACGGCTATGCATTTTGCACTGACACACTCCGAGCGAGTCGACGATCTCGTTGTGGTCGATATTGCCCCGGTCGACTACCCGGTTCTACACGACGAGACGTTCGAGGCTCTCTTTGCGGTCGATCCCTCCGAGTACTCCTCCCGCAAGGAGATCGAAAATGCCCTTGCCGTATACATCAAAGAATCCAGCGTACGGCAGTTCCTTCTGAAGAACGTCTCGCATGAGGATGGTCGATACGTCTGGAAAATGAATCTGGAAGCCATCCATCGGGGTTACGACACGCTTCGCAAGGCGGTGCTTGGTTGGCAGCCGTTTGATGGAGCCACGCTGTTCATTCGGGGGGGAAATTCTGATTACATTCAGGATGAACACGCCGTCTCCATCCGCACCCTGTTTCCCCACGCAGAGATGGTCACGATCGACGACGTCGGTCACTGGATTCATGCTGAAGCGCCGGATCGGTTCGGCGAGATCGTCATGGCGTTCTTGTCGGAGTCCGATTCTGTCTCCGGGTGAGCGTTAATAAATTCCGGATCCCACGCCGTAGATTTCCGTACGATCGACCCCTTCCACGGATTTACGACACATCGATGAACCCTCGCACCGACATACTCTTTCGACATCTGAGAGAGAGAATTCTCGTCCTGGACGGTGGGATGGGGACGATGATCCAGCGATTCGGACTCGACGAGGATGCCTTTCGGGGAAGCCGTCTCAAAGATCATCACTCCCCCTTGAAGGGAAACAACGATTTGTTGTCGCTAACCAGCCCGGAAATAGTCCGGGAGATTCATAACGACTTTCTGGCAGCGGGCTCGGACATGATCGAGACCAACACGTTCACAGCCACCTCCATCTCTCAGGCAGACTACGGAACCGAATCCCTCGTGTTTGAAATGAATCGGACCGGCGCAGAGATCGCTACCGCAGCAGCTCTTGAATGGTCCGGCAGAACGCCGGACAAGCCTCGCTTCGTAGCCGGATCTATCGGACCTACGAATCTGTCGCTATCGATGTCCCCGGACGTATCCGATCCGGGCTACAGAACCGCGACCTTCGATCAGGTGGCAGCCGCCTATTCAGAACAGGTGGCCGGACTGCTGGCTGGCGGCGTCGATATCCTGCTGGTAGAAACAATCTTCGACACGCTTAACGCCAAGGCGGCCATTTTTGCGATCGCCCAGGAGTTCCTGCGTACGGGGACGGCATGCCCCGTCATGGTGTCGGGCACCATAGCAGATCAGTCCGGAAGGACGCTTTCGGGCCAGTCGACAGAGGCTTTCTGGATCTCGATTTCCCACACGCCGCATCTGATGAGCGTGGGCTTGAACTGTGCGCTGGGATCGGAGCAGATGCGGCCGTACATCGAAACGCTATCGCGCATCGCCGCGGTTCGGACGAGTCTGTACCCGAATGCCGGTTTGCCCGATGAGTTCGGGGAATACAACGAGAGTCCGGCATTCATGGCATCTCAGGTTGAAGCCTACGCGTCTGCAGGATTTCTGAACATCGTCGGAGGGTGCTGTGGTACGACGCCCGAACACATCCGGGAAATGGCGGACGCGGCAGCGAGGCACCGTCCGCGCCGGACGCCCGAACGAAAACCGACGCTTAGTCTGAGCGGACTGGAGCCCCTCGAGTTTCGCGACGACCTGAACTTCGTCAATATCGGAGAACGGACCAACGTCACGGGTTCGAGGCGGTTCGCCCGTCTCATCAAGGAAGAGTCCTTCGAGGAGGCGCTCTCGGTAGCCCTTCAGCAGGTCGAAAACGGCGCCCAGATGATCGACGTCAATATGGACGAGAGCATGCTGGACTCTCTCAACGCGATGACGACGTTCCTCAATCTGGTCGCAACGGAGCCGGATATCGCGCGTGTGCCCGTGGTTATCGATTCATCGAAGTGGGATGTCATCGAGGCGGGCCTGAAATGCATACAGGGGAAATCGGTCGTCAACTCGATCAGCCTGAAAGAAGGTGAGGAAGTTTTTCTGGAACAGGCGAGTCGCGCCCGGCAACTCGGAGCCGCCGTCATCGTGATGGCGTTCGACGAGGAAGGACAGGCGGACACCTACCAGCGAAGAATTGACATCTGTAAGCGGGCCTACATTCTTCTGACCGAGAAAGTCGGAATGCCCGGCGAGGATATCATATTCGACCCGAACATCTTCGCCGTCGCGACCGGGATCGATGCCCACAACACTTATGCGAAGGACTTCATCGAGGCCACGCGGTGGATAAAGGAGAATCTGCCAGGCGTTCGGGTGTCCGGGGGGGTTTCCAATGTTTCCTTCTCGTTCCGGGGCAACAATCGGCTGAGGGAGTCTATACAAACCGCATTTCTCTATCACGCGATCCGGGCGGGCATGGATATGGGCATCGTCAACGCGGGTCAGATAGAGGTCTACCAAGAGATTCCGGACGATCTGCTTCAGGCGATCGAGGACGTTCTGTTCGACCGCTCGTTCGACGCTACCGAGCGACTGGT
>JACZYK010000324.1 GCA_022571135.1 Bacteroidota bacterium | reverse complement strand
ATGCTTCTGGGCGCCGGCTTCTTCGTCCTCGCCGCCTGCACAGAACCTGCCGCCAAAGACCGTCTCGACCAGCTCTTTTCCGGGGATCTGACGGTGATCGATCTCACCCACGCGCTCAGCCCGGATAGCCCGTACTGGCCCAGCGATTCAGGGAATCCGTTTGAATACACGGTCGTCGTCGCACACGAGAGCGGGAAACCGATCATGGGCGCCTACTCGACCCCCGAGCATCAAGGAACGCACCTGGATGCCCCGATTCACGGCGGCGACTATCTCGCGACGGTCGATCAATTAACGGCAGCGGATCTCTTCGGGCCGGCGGTCGTCGTCGACGTCGCCCAGAAAAGCGGTGAAAATGCAGATTACCTTCTTACGCGGGCGGATCTAATCGCTTGGGAGGGCCGACACGGGAAGATTCCAGAGGGCGCTATCGTGTTGATGTATACCGGGTGGAGTCTCAAATACGAGAACGCCGAAGCTTACGCCAATCAGGATGAGGAAGGCCGTCTACACTTCCCGGGCTTTTCGGAAGAGGCCGCGCGTTTTCTGATCGAGGAGCGCTCGATTCGCGGAATCGGAATTGATAATATGAGTGTCGACCACGGATTATCCAGATCGTTCGAGGCACACGGAATCGTCAACGGAGCTGGAAAATATCACCTGGAGAATGTGGCAAATCTGCACCTTCTGCCTCCCGTCGGCGCACGCCTCATCGTGGCGCCGATAAAAATCGTAGGGGGATCCGGTGGACAGGTACGGATCTTTGCGGTGCTTCCGTAGCGTTCATGGCCCGGCCCTACGTCATCGATGATTATTTTCTCATTCTCTCGCTTCACGGCCTCGACACTTCGGTAAACGACAGCCTCGGCATTTCGGTAAACCGCAAACTCTCGAGCCGGTTTTTCGATTCGCCGACCGTTTCCGGGCATGAAGAGTGGGATTGAACGGGCGCCGGCTGAATCGGTCGCCGTCAAATCAGTGTAAAGAACGACGTTGTCGTACTTCTCGCGCCTGTTCAACCCCCGTCAGGCTCGACCAGGATGCGCCTCATCTCGGAAATATGGGTCGGGCCTGTTCGGCAGCAGCCTCCTATCATGGATGCGCCTCTGCTTCGCCATTCGATACAGGCTAACCCGAAATGGACCGGATCGGCAGTGCCCGCCCACCTTTTCGTCTTCGTATCATAGACCTCACCCGAATTCGGATAGACGACGACGGATTTCTCCGGAGCGCCAGCCCTCAATTCATCGATCAGGGACGATATGTGTCGGGGCGCCGTGCAGTTCACACCGATGGCCACGATCTGGTCACAGTCGGAAAGCACCGCTGCGCACTCCCTCATCGGCGTCCCATCGCTGATATGACGCTCGTCCCGGCACGAGAAGCTCAACCACGCCGACACTCCGGGGTGTTCGGAGATTAGTTCGACGAGCGCCTCTGCCTCGCGAAGACTCGGAATCGTCTCGAACGCGATCAGATCAGCGCTCGAGCAGGAGAGAATATCCCACCGCGGCTCGTGAAACGAACGTAGTTCGGATCGCGTGAGTCCATCTCTCCCACTGTACTCCGAACCGTCGCCCAGAAAGGCGCCGTACGGGCCAACGCTCGCTGCAACGAGAGGACGAAGCCGCTGCGCGCGCTTTTGATGGAATTCGTCGCGTGCCTCGCAGGCCAATTTCACCGACCTCAACAGGAGCTCCTCCGCCTCCGCTTCGGACAATCCCGCTTTCACGAATCCCTGGACCGTCGCCTGATAACTTATCGAAGCGATACAGTCAGCTCCCGCCTCGAGATAGGATCGGTGTACGCGCCGGACGTCCTCCGGACAGTCGATCAGAACCCTGGCCGACCACAATGAATGATTCAGATCGTGGCCCAGTTTTTCGAGTTCGGTTGCGAGTCCGCCGTCCAGGATCAAGACGCCCTGCGAGTCCAGAAAAGGGGACAGGGGAGACACAGGGTTATGATCACCACGATGGGTCCTTTCTGAACACGATATCATACATCATCTCACGTTGGGGCGCTCATTCCCCTGAGTCGTCGGTACAGAAAAAGAAACGGGAGCGCTTGAGAATCACAATTTGATCTTCGGTGTAACACGGATTCAGATCTGCTCGATCAACCCGGAATCGAACCCGCAGATATAGACGAAAACCTGATGGCAAGTTCCCTCCTGTTACTATTTTGATTTGAACTCAACTCACGATTCTGTCCGTGCCCACCTTCATCCATCATATCAGCACCGGTGTTCCTGAGGCGGCCTATCCGCAGGACGTGATCGGTAAGGCCATGCTGCGGCAACTGGATTCCGAAAGCAAAGGCGCCAGGCTGCTACACCGGATTTACCGGCACTCAGGCATCGACAAACGGCACAGCGTGATCAAGGACTATCGCCACGGCGAGGGTGATGGGCTCTTTTTCGACTCCAACGACGGGCGCTTCCTGTCGCCATCTACGAAAGAGCGAAACGACCTGTACACGCGTGAAGGCAGGAAGCTGTTTTCTGAAACGGCACGAAAGGTTATTGAGGGATGCACGGGTATCGATTCGCGAGATATCACGCACGTAGTTACCGTGTCGTGCACAGGTTTTTTCGCACCGGGACCGGACT
>JACZYK010000323.1 GCA_022571135.1 Bacteroidota bacterium | reverse complement strand
AGACCGTCGTGCCCTCGCGACTCTCGGGTGCGTCCATGTGTCCACCGAAGTGTCCCGGCCAGAGTCCGCCGAAGACCTCACCGCCTCCGGGAGCCACCGCGAGGCGACCGAGCATGGGCCTCAGTTCTATGGTGATTTCTCCCATTTCGCTGTCCGGAAGCTGAGTCGTGCCCGTCATCTTCTCAAGATCAAGGTGCCATTCATACCGGCGGGCAGGAATGGGGTCGTTGAGTAGCCGTACCCGGCTGTCCGACGCAAGCCCTCCGAAATCCTCATAGAGTTGGGCCGCGGCCAGATGGTGATTCGGACGCACTCGGATCACTTCGACAACCAGGATGTCGTTCGTCGTCGCTCCCTCGATATAGAACGGTCCCACTTCACCCGGGAACGCCCCTCCACCCTCATCATAGTAGGGCCCTTTGTTGGTCTCGGAGATCAGCACCGTACCGGGCCGAATCGTCTGGACGGGCTCTCGAACGGCGAACGTCGGATAGCCGATAGTGGGCGTGAATCGCAGCGTATCCTGCGCAAGCACGGATGTTGCGAGAACCAGGGGCAGAATTACTAGAAAACAGGAGCGTCGCATGGCATCCTCCATATTATGATTGTCGAACGGCTTGTTCGGGTAGACGTGGGAAGCTGGACCCGCTAAATACCTGGATACACGGCCCCCGACTTCAGTATTTTGTGGTCCGGTTGATGAACGCGGCACTGAATCCAGGAATCCGTGCTCCCCTCGAAGCATGAATCTAAGATAATGACGGATACGGGTGAATAATGAGGAGATTACTGAGCGCTCTAGCTCTGTTTGGTTTACTTCTCGGCGCGATGTCTCCGGTCGTGCTCGTTGCGCAGACCCGTGGCGAGGGCTCGGTAAAATACTGGATATTCCTTCGCGACAAAGAATCAGGCGCTGCCAAAGCAGGACTGGCGGATGTGGTTTCCATTTCGGATCGCGCATTGCAGCGGCGCGCCCGGCGCGGGGACCGAAATTCTGCATATTTGGATCGGCCGGTGAGCGACGAATATCTGTCGAGGCTGCTCAGTTCAGGAATCCGGACGATACATCAGAGCCGATGGTTGAATGCCGTCAGCGCCTTCCTCAGTCCCGAACAGGTGGATGAAGCCCGCGACCTTCCGTTCGTTTCAGAGATACGACCGGTCGGAAGGACACGCATCGAGACATTGACAGAGGAAAGGATCTCATCACCTGTTTTTTCGCCAGGTCGACGTCTCAACTACGGAGCCTCGGAGGGACAGCTCCAACTAGTTAATGCCATTACGAATCTGGAACAGGGGATCAACGGCGCAGGTGTACGGCTCGGAATTATCGATACCGGGCTCGGGGATCTCTCTCACCCGGCGCTGGCGACGATGATCGCTGAGGGAAGACTAATCGAGTCCAGAGACTTCACACGCCTGGATGATGACGGAAGTCGCCACGCCCTGAGTGTGCTCTCTGTGGCAGCTGGTTTCACCGAAGGGCAACTGATCGGTCCTGCATACGGTGCGGAGGTGCTGCATGCACGGACTGAGTACACTCCTACAGAGACGAATCGGGAGGAGGACAACCTCGTCGTTGCAATCGAGTGGATGGAGAGCGAGGGCGTGGACGTCGTCAACATATCACTTGGTTACAGCGTGTTTGATGACGGCGAGAACAGCTACACCTACGCCGATATGAACGGGCGAACGACCGTCACCTCGCAGGCCGTTGCCACGGCCGCCGGGCTGGGCGTAGTCGTCGTAGCCAGCGCCGGGAATGAGGGCGACTGTCCGCCGGGTACGTGCTGGTACTATATCACGGCGCCTGCGGACGCCGACACGGTGATCACCGTTGGGGCAACCGACTCTATGGGTAATCGAGCCGTCTTCAGTTCACACGGCCCGACGGCCGACGGTCGCATCAAACCGGATATTTCGGCGCAGGGCCTGTCAGTGACAGTCGCTGCCTCCAACGGAGGGTTTGTGAATACCGGCGCGGGCACCTCCTTTTCGAGTCCGATGGTGGCGGGCATCGTCGCTCAGATTCTTCAGGTCAATCCAAACCTCACGCCTCTGGAAGTCCGGAATCTGATTCGGCGTACAGCCAGACAACCGGGCGGAGACGCCCCGGATCCCGTTACCTTTCCGAACAACGATCTGGGCTGGGGCATCATCGACGCCGGGGCAGCCGTCTCGGAAGCCACGAGCATCGCTCCCGACCTAGATTTACCATCGCAGATCGAAGTCAGAGGACCGTATCCCAATCCCGCCTCCGAGATCGTGACCTTCGACGTGCGCACGCGTACAGCTATCGCCGCGATTCATTTAGAGGTTTATGACCTTCTGGGCCGGCGCGTAGCCGGGACTGCAGGAAATACCGGAAACGGATGGTCGGCGAGGCTTCGTCTCTCGACAACGAGGCTTGCGCCGGGACTCTATCTGTACAGGATTCGCTCCGCAGATCGAGCGGTGAGCGGGACATTCGCGGTCATCAAGTAGATCGTAATACCTACTTTTTCGTGGTGTATCATATTTATAAGATATGGCTCGTTGTCACGAATGACCGCCAAGAAAGACCCCGTCTTCAGCCGAGGTGAGTATGTCAAGATTCTCTCTACTCTTGCTTC
>JACZYK010000322.1 GCA_022571135.1 Bacteroidota bacterium | reverse complement strand
CGGCTATCCGGGCTCTCCCAGGTCCGCCGCGTTTGAAGCTCGTATTCCTCTGGCGAAAGAGCACGATTTTCATGTGGAGTGGTCGAGCAACGAACGAGTCGCGGCGGAGGTTGCGATCGGTGTGTCCATAGCAGGCCGACGAGCCCTGATATGCACGAAGAGCGTCGGAATGAACGTCATGCTGGACCCCCTCATGGCGCTCAATCTGACACCTGTAAACGGCGGACTCGTCATTCTGCTTGGCGATGATCCTGGAGGCTATGGATCACAAAACGACCAGGATACGCGGCTGCTCTCCGTGATGCTGGAGATGCCAATGCTGGAGCCTTCCTCGCCGTCAGAAGCCTTCGAAATGACCCGCGAAGCCTTCTCCCTGTCCGAACGCGAATCGATTACGGTGATACTTCGGATCACACGCAGTTTTTCGCAGCAGACTGAAACAGTCGATATCCCGGATACGATTCCCGAGAAGACGAATCTTGGATATGAGCGGGAGCCCCTCCGGTTCGTACCCGTCCCGATCAACGTCGTCGAAAAACATCGTGAACTGCACGAGATCCAGAAATCGCTGGCCATCTGGTCGGACGAATCACCGTTCAATCGCATAGAGGGCGAAGGATCGATGGGCATCGTCGCTGCGGGTTTTGCATGGTCGAAACTGCTGGACGTGATCGGATACGCGCCGGATGTCCGCTTTCGAGTCTTGAAGCTCGCCGTTTTGAATCCGCTACCCGAGCGGAGGATCGTCGAATTCCTTGCTGCATGCGACGAAGTGCTGGTTCTCGAGGAGACTGAGCCCTTTGTAGAGATACAGTTAAAGGCGATAGCCCACGAACACGGGTGCAAGAGCAGAATTCATGGCAGCCTGAGCGGACACGTCAGCCGTGAAGGCGAACTGTTCCGGTGGGAGATCCAGAGAGTCCTTCGAAAGCTCGTTCCGGACTTCACGCCGGCCCGGGAGTATCGCCAGGAAGACGAACATATCGAGCGACCCGAGAAGAAGAGCTACTGCGGAGAGTGTCGCTACGACGAGGTGCTCGATCTTCTGGAAGAGGTTGCCGAGGGTTTCGGAGAACGTCTGGCCATCGTCGGCGATCCGGGTTGTTTGGTTACCGTCGCAGATCGAATCGACGCCAAGTATGCCATCGGCTCGGCGGTTGCCGTAGCTGCCGGAATGAGAAAGGCAGGTATGAAGCAACGACCGATCGCCCTCATCGGGGATTCAGGATTCTTTCATTCGACCATCCCGGCTATCTGCAGCGCCGTTCATAACGGCAGCGATATTCTCATGATCGTGCTCGACAACGGCACCACGCTGACGTCCGGCTCTCAGTCACACCCGGGGGGGTCCCAAAACGCGCAGGGATCGATCGGCGCCTCCCTCAGTATCGAGGAAATCTCCCGAGCGTGTGGAATCGGTTACATCGACTCATTAAATCTCGATGACGAGAAGACGGTGTTAAAAGATCGCTTCAAGGAAGCTTATCTCCAATCCGGCCCGGCAATGGTCATTTTGAGAATTCCTTCCTGATAACCGATCCCGGTAAGCGCCCGGAGTATTCTAAGAATGATCTGCCGTTCTCGGCCTTTTCTAGTCCATTTCCACAAGCATCCGTAGTGCAGCATAGAAGCCATCCGGATTGTCGATCATCGAGAAGTGACCACTGTTCGGAATGGCTTCAACGTCCAGCCGCTCGAGACTGGATACGGTCGGATGGTCCGCGTTCCGATCCCCACAGATGTAGAGCTTCCGGCAGACGAGATCGCGATAGGCCCTGAGCAATTCTCCGTTGTCCGACCATTCAACAAGGGATTCTGCACTGCGGTAGAATGCGTCCGGAGACACCCGATCCAGCGAGTGGAATCGCTTACCTTCGTCCTCGTAGTCCTTCACGAAGCCCGGCCAGGCGTCGGCTAAAAACTGTTCGTACGGGACGCTAATCGTCCGCCGACTCGCCCAGGCGCAATCCTCCGGTGTCATGTTACCTTCGACGTTGACGAACGAAGCCGCCGAGAGCAGTACATCACCCGGTAACAGGAGTCCGATCGCTCCACCCATGCTGTGCCCGACGATATGAATCCGTTTGGACGGAAAAAAGGATAGTACGTCGGCGCATGCGATAGCGTAATCCTCCATCGCGTAAGAAAACGCTCTGGGCCTGTCCGAGTTACCATGACCGGGGAGATCGAGACAGAGGATGGAAAAGCTGTCGAACTCCCGTCGAGACCAGACATCCCGCCACGTCGACTTCGAGCATCCGAGACCGTGCAGGAACACGAGCAGATCTTCTCCGGCATCTCGGACGGAGGCCACAATGTCGAACCTGGAGCCATCTGAAACGATGGTATACGTGATTTCAGTCATGGGCGCCGGATTATCGTGCGGGGCCGCAAAGATATTCAGGTACGACCTGAAACGCGAGTACCTCGGCCTCACATCCCCGCCTATGAAGGCGAGGGTTGACGGCGCAACCCGCTGAATGATCGGTTGATTTAACCCATGAGAAAGGACTCTTCGCAACCGAAGACCATCTCCCAGGTCTGATACATAGTGTGAGTGACACGTGCAGATCATCATATGGTCCACTAAGAACGGACCGAACCAGCTCAATGAGCGTGTTGATTTCGTGGATGTTGGATATGTCACC
>JACZYK010000043.1 GCA_022571135.1 Bacteroidota bacterium | reverse complement strand
GTTGTCGGCATAACCGGCCGCCCCGGCGGCAACAGCACTTCGAATAATCGCTCCAAAATTGTGAGGGTCCTGAATCTGGTCCAGCAGAACAATGACGGGTTTTCGCGACCGCACTTCGTCGGGCACGGGAGCCGCCCGGGTCAGCAGATCATGCACGTCCGTATAGGCGACGGACGTCATGACCGCTACCACGCCCTGGTGATTTACACCTGGCAACGAGCGATTCAGACGCGCTGGCGGAACCGTCTGTACCGGTATTCCGGAACTCGCCGCTAGCCGCCTGATCTCTCTCATAAAAGGCTTGGCAGCCTTCTCCGAGAGAAGAATTTTCGCTACTCCGGCGGCCTCACCCGCCAGTGCCTCACGAACGGCATTCCTGCCTGCGAGATATTCCGTTGCCGAGTCTTCTTTTCTGGCGTTCAAACGATAATCCTTTCCCCGTTGCGATTCCGATCCATCGAAAGTACTACCGGAGACATGTAAATAGGAATACTATTCCGGCCTGCTCGATGCCTACGAAACCGTGCAGACTCCTCTTTTGGCCGAGTGCCTATCTTCTCACTTCAGTCGCCAATTGGCCGTTACGAGATCCGGTTTCATGAAAGTATTTTCTCGCTCTATGGTGGCGCCGTTGAAACATGTGCTTCTCAAGCATGCAAGCGACGCTTTCCGGTCTCAGAATCATCTCGACTCGGTCTGGCGATCGTTCGGCTACAGTGAAGCACCCAACTTCCTTCGCGCCTGTGCGGATTACGATACATTCGTCGATCGTCTCGAGTCGGCCTCCGTCACAAAGCATTTCCTCCCCTCCGACAACCGCGCGGGGATAGATTCGATTTATGTCCACGATCCGGCCATGACCATCGGCGACGGCGTGCTGATCTGCCGAATGGGAAAAAAGGAACGCTCAGATGAACCCTCGGCCGTTGAGCGGTTCTGCCGGGCAACGGATATCCCGGTCCTGGGACGCATTATTCCGCCCGGTTTACTCGAGGCTGGAGACATCCTCTGGCTGGACAAGAATTTGCTGGTCGTAGGAGAGAGTTATCGCTCGAATCGGGAGGGAATCAGGCAGCTGCTCGAACTTGCGGGCGAAGGAATAGATGAGATCATCAGCGTCCCGCTTCCACACTGGAACGGTCCCGACGACGTGATGCACCTGATGTCGCTCATCAGTCCGATAGGAACGCGCAGTGCCGTCGTTTACAGCAGACTGCTTCCGGTGCCCTTTCGCCGGCGGCTCCTCGATGCCGGATACGATCTGTTAGAGGTTCCCGACGACGAGTTCGAAACGCTCGGATGTAACGTTCTGGCGCTCTCCCCATCGCTCGCCCTGATGGCCGATGGAAATCCGGAGACACGTCGGAGAATCGAATCACGCGGAATCGAAGTCGTCACGTATCCGGGCGCCGAGATCTCTCTGAAAGGGCACGGTGGACCCACGTGTCTCACGAGGCCACTGGTTCGGATGTAGCGTCTCCGACGAGCGCAGCGTCGCCGACGGGCGCAGACTCCGAACCCATTTGTCTGGGACGCCACAGCTTCCACATTCCGGCGCATCCGGCCACGATCAGAAGCACCGCAATGATCTCCGCCTGCGTCATGGTGATCCCAAGAACGTCGAACCGGTTGTTTACCCTGATTTTCTCGATGAAAAATCTCTCCAATCCGTTCAGCGCGATGTACAACCAGAATAACCAACCCGCGATGTGGGTATGATTCCGCAGGCGGAACAGGATTGAGAAGAGCACTACGGCCGCCGCGGTCTCGTAAATCGGCGTTGGATAAACCGGCGCGGCCGCAAGATCGATACCCAGGATATTGTTTGGGTAAGTCTCCGCCCACAGCCAGGTGGGCACCCATCCGGGCTGCGCCGCCATATTGGACGCTATTCCCCAATCGCCGTCGCCGGAAAGCTGACATCCGATACGCCCGATTCCATATCCGAGCATCAATCCCGGCGCAAAAGCATCGGCGACAACAGGTACGGATAGTCCTTTTCTTTTGACAAATCTGGCTATGGCGACCGTAGCCAGAATAAGTCCTCCGTAGAAAGTGAAGCCGCCCGTCGAAAAGATCATTCCAAGCGGATTCATAAAGAAATCGCCCAGATTCTCCAGAATGTGGAACAGCTTCGCGCCGGCAAATCCAGCCACGACGGCCAGAACCGTCATCGTCCCTACCAGGTAAGACGGGCTCGTCTCGACGAACGACTTCTTCCGTCCTTTTTTGCCCTTCTTGGACGGCTTTGGATCCGGTATCCGGATTGAACCGATGCGACCGATCCCGTGTAGGCGGTCCAGCTCCTTCTGAAGGAGCCAGGCCGCCGTCATCATGGCGGCGGCAACCATAAACCCGAAAGAGTAAATCGGAAACGGCAGACTGAAGCCGAAGAGATCGTTGAAAAGATCGCTGATACGTGGATACATCTAATCTCCGGTTATCATTTCAGGGCGTCTCGTATAGCGCTCAGCTCTACGGAGCCCTGATCCCCCGTGTCCATATCGCGAAGTATCGCAATACCTACGTCCAGCTCATCATCACCGACGATGACAACCTTGGCGGCACCCTGTCTGTTGGCCTCGCGCATCTGCGCCTTCATGGAACGACCCCGAAGATCATAGGCAACCGAAAGACCATGCGCCCGAAGCCTGACGGCCTCGCCAAAAGCCCATTGCTGCGCCCGATCCCCCAGGGCGACAATGAATACTTCTACGGAGTCTGAATCGGGAAAGGTTACGCCTTCGGCAGCCAGGGCAAGAAAGAGGCGTTCGAATCCGGCTGCGAATCCGACAGCCGGAACCGGGGTGTCGTTTCCGACTTCCATGGCTAGGAGATCGTATCGGCCGCCACCGGCGAGGGCACTCTGCGCACCTACATTCGGACTTTCCAGTTCGTAAGCCGTTCTGGTATAGTAGTCCAGACCACGCACCAGAAACGGATCCTCCTCGAACACAATTCCGAGGTCATCCAGGCAGGCCTTGACCGATTCGTAGTGTTTCCTGCTGTCGTCGTCGATGAACTCGAGCAGTGTCGGAGCACCGCTCAGCAACTCGCGTTCCCTCTCGATCTTCGTATCCAGGATTCGGAGTGGATTCGATTGAAGACGCTGTCGACTCGTCTGCGAGAGATCATTCGCATAAGGCTCAAAATATTTCGTCAGGGCCTCCCTGTATTTAGGTCGGCTGTGCTCGTCACCCAGGGAGTTCAGACGCAGTTTGAATTGCTTCAGACCAAGCACCCTGTATATCTCCATCATGAGAGCTATCGTCTCCGCATCCGAACGGGCATCGTCGGTTCCCATGATCTCGGCGCCAAACTGGTGGAACTGCCTATACCTTCCTTTCTGTGGCCGCTCAGCCCTGAAACAGGGCCCCATGTAGAACAATTTCTGAACGCCTCCCCTCTGATCCAGGTGGTGCTGTAGATACGCCCGCATAACGGGAGCCGTCAGTTCCGGTCTCAGTGCGTAATTCGTATCTCCACGCTCAAATGTGAACATCTCTTTCGAGACGATATCCGTCAACTGCCCGACTCCGCGAGCAATCAGCTCGGTGGGCTCGAAAATAGGCGTTCGGATTTCCCGGAATCCGTACCTGGCCATCACATCGCAAATCCGTCTCTCGACGTACCTCCACGCGCCCGACGACTCGACGGTTGATCCGTCGGACGTGTACCTGTCCGGCAGAATGTCAAACGTGCCCGTAATATTCCGAAATCCCTTTGTCATGTCTACTGACGCCTGTTTCCCCCTCCGAATTTGATCGTTCGACGGGCGGATGTCAACTCTCGCGCAATTGATTCTCTCGATCGGACAGAAATGAAAGAAGGTCGCTTCCCGTTTCTGCGCTCAATAGTTGTTCTCGAAATCTCTTTAGATTCATCAATCTCGAGATGCGGCTGAGAATGCGTACGTGCGATGATTTCGACTCGGGGGTGCCGACCAGGAGAAACAGTATTCGGACCGGTTCCCCGTCGATCGCATCGAATTCGACCGGTCCTTGTGTCACGGCCAGCACCGCGACGGTATCGTCCACAGCGGACGTTTTGGCGTGCGGGATGGCGAGACCGTTTCCGACGCCGGTCGACATGACCGCTTCTCTATCATGAACGGCCGTACGAACGGCTTCCAGGTCTTTTACCGACGGATGCCCCTTCAGAACATCGATGAGGTTCGAAATCACGGATTTCTTGTCGCCCGGTGGAATGCCGACCAAGGTATACTGCTCGCTCAGTAACTCACTAATTTGCATGTCAATGTCACGTTTCAGGCCTTTTGGACGAGCTTCGGTAGGTCGCCAATCTACCAAGAAATCCCTGTCTGGGTACAGAAATTGATATCTGCACGACAATTTAACAGATATCCCGCCAGGTGTCGATCAAGCGTCACCCGTGTCCGGCGCATCCGGACCGGGGTGTCCAGGACCATGTCGCCCAGAGGCGGGTCCCTGTCGCCCTCCGCTCGGCCTCAAGAAAGTCAGAACCGATCGACGGCCGCGAGCCGATCGATCACGTATGCCATGTCCTCCGGAATCGGAGCGACAAAATCGACTTCCTCGCCCGTTGAAGGGTGTCTGAACCCGAGCGATGCGGCATGGAGAGCCTGACGCTGAAGATGCGCGAAAAGATTCCTGAAGAAGGCTTTCCTGGATCCCGACTGTCGACCGTATCGAATCCGATCTCCCCCGTATGTGGGATCACCGAATACGGGGTGTCCAATCGAAAGCGCATGGATGCGAATCTGATGGGTTCTGCCGGTTTCCAGTCGAAACTCGAGCAGCGCTGTATGCCCGAATCGTTCAATCGTTCTGAAGTGGGTTACGGCTCTCTTTCCCTTCGATTCATCGACCGTGGTGACTCGGCGTCGGTCTCTGGGATCACGACCGAGATAATTCTCGATCCGTCCTTCGGCGGGATCCGGTACGCCCCATACGACGGCCTGATATCGGCGTCGAACGGTGCGTTCGGCAAACTGCTTCGCCAGCCGGGTATGAGCCACGTCATTCTTCGCAACGACCAGTAGTCCACTGGTGTCTTTGTCCAGGCGATGAACGATTCCCGGACGTATGGAAGGATCTCCGACCGCTTGCGAGGCCGCATTGATAACGGACAGGCCAACTTCGTCGTCCGTAAGATCGTCCGAGCGCGTCTCGTCGAGTGAGAACCCTCTGGCGTCGATATGGTGCAGGACGGCGTTGACGAGCGTGCCGGTTCGATTCGCGTAGGCCGGGTGTACGACCATTCCGGCGGGCTTGTTGACGATCAGCAGATCGTCGTCCTCGAAGGCAATATCCAGAGGGATGGGCTCCGGGAGTACCTCCATAGGGGGCGGCTTCATCAGTCGGCATTCAATACGGTCACGCGCCTGCACGATGTGGGATGCTTTTTTGACCAGTCTTCCATTGACGGTGATCCTGCCCTCTTTGATGGCCTTCTGGACCTTGGCCCGTGTGGCGTTTTGGATACTCGCAGTCAGATAGACATCCAGGCGGGCATCGTCGCCGTATCCCGTAGGCACGTCGAATCGGACGGATACTTCCTGTTGTTCGGGCTCGGACATGGTCAGCCGCTGAAAGAGAATTCGAAGGAAAGCCGCACAGGAGCATGTTACGGTGTTCGCCCCTTAAAGCCCACGGGATCGGCATGAAGGAGAAATTACGATGACGCATTAAAGATTATCGCAAAAAGAAAGCCCCCAGCTTTAGCTGCGGGAATAAATTTTCTTAATACAACCTAAAATTTATAAGACTGGCGCTTGTATGGTGCTATATGAGATGGAAAATAAGTTCAAATACGATTTACAACGTCGGGTATCACATCATTTGGTGCCCGAAGTACAGACGCAGGGTGCTGGTGGGCGAGATCGAGTCTAGGCTCAGAGAGTTGTTGACGGAGAAAGCGGCGGACATAGGAGTTGTGATTTACAGGATGGAGATAACGCCGGATCACCTGCACTTGTTTGTCAAGACGAATCCAGGAAACGCTCCGCATTATATCGTTCAACAGTTCAAGGGATACACGTCCCGGGTCATGCGACAGGAGTTCAAGAGTTTGCGGACGAAGATTCCAACACTCTGGACACGCTCATATTACCTGGAGACAATCGGGCACATCAGCGGGGACGATTCGGCAAGTGGCCTATGACAGACTGTTGTCATACCCTGAGCTTAATTTAAAAGTATGAGACGGACGCTCAAATATCGCCTCTATCGCTCGAAGCGCGACAAGCAGCTTGTAAAGAGGATTCATGCAGGAGCGTCGATCTGGAATCATTGCCTTGCTCTGCAGAACAGGTACTACCGACGGTATGGGAAGCACCTCGGGGCAAACCGATTGATGAAGCATATAGCAAAGCTCCGCAAGCGCAAGGTGTTCTGGCAACAGCTCGGGTCGCAAGCGGTGCAGGATGTTATTCAGCGCCTGGACAAAAGCTGGGCGCGGTTCTTCGATTATGTTAAAGCATTGAAGTCCGGTAAGAAGCACCGCAAAACAGGAAGGCCAAGATTCAAGAAATCGCGCTTCTACACCAGCTTCACGTTGAAGCAGAATGGCTGGAAGTACGAGGGTGGTAACAAAATTAAAATTGGAAAGCACTACTACAAGTTTGCGCTTTCGCGTCCGGTCACGGGGACGATAAAAACCGTGACAATCAAACGAGATCGAGTCGGAGACCTCTGGGTTTGCTTCTCCGTTATCGAAGATATCGTGTTGCCCACGATTCCTGATGAGGACGCTGTAATCGCGCCCATCGGGATTGACTGGGGATTGATTCACACGATGAGCTTTTCTGACGGCAGAGCTCCCATTGATGCTCCGCGTTTCTTAAACAAATCGCTCAGGGAGCTTCGGCGGGCACAGCGAAGGCTGTCAAGGCGGCGTAACCGCAATGGCGGTAAGCGCACAAGGAACACCGAGGACGACAGGAGGAGAGTGGCCCGGGTCCAGCGCCGGATCGTAGATCAGCGACGGGACTGGCAATTCAAGAGCGCCCACGAACTTTGTGACGAATTCGACGGCATTGCCGTTGAGGATCTGTCCGGAGTCTGGATGCAAAGAATGTGGGGCCGTAAGTCCTCAGACATTGCGTGGTCTGAATTCCTGAGTACGCTTGGACACGTGTGCTCGAAGCGCGGAGTGATGTTAAAGAGAGTCGATGCGGCGTACACGAGCAAAACGTGCTCGGTATGCGGAAACATTTTGGATCTCAAGTTGACAGATCGTGACTGGAAGTGCCAATGTGGTGCGTATCATGACCGAGATGTCAATGCGGCTATTAACATTTTGGGGAGGGCATTCCCCAATCAGAGAGGCGATGCCGGCGGCTTGGAGGAAATTCCTTCAGGTGAAGCGGTCGCTGCTTGATCTGAGAATCCCCCGACTTTAGTCGCGGGGAGTATGTCAAAAGATCGTTCCCGTTCAAGACGTCCCGAGGGTATTCTCGATGCAAAGTTTACACGGTGCGATAAAAGGGGTGTGCCTGGGGACTCTGGTTCTCTGTGCCGCTTCGTCGTCAGATGCGCTGGGCCAGGTTTCCGTTTCCTGGAGGAGTTCCCATGCGGCGGAAAAGGAATCCGCCAAACCCCGGGCACGAGATCTTGGTATCGCCCCCGGCGTTCTATCTCCCGGCCCGCTCAATGCGATCACCGACATCGCAGGGGTCCGCGTCGGGCACGTTACGCTGATCGAAGGAAAGACCGTTCGAACCGGCGTAACGGCTATTCTGCCCCACGGTGGAAATCTGTATGCGGATAAGGTTCCGGCCGGCTTTGCCGTGGGAAACGGGTACGGAAAATTTGCCGGCACGACCCAGATCATGGAACTGGGCGAAATCGAAACCCCGATTGTTTTGACCAATACCCTCTCAGTGCCGCAGGGCATGGAAGGCGTCATAGAGTGGACATTGGCTCAACCGGGAAACGAGAGCGTCCGCTCGGTCAACGCCGTCGTCGGCGAGACGAACGACGGGTATCTGAATGATATACGGGCGCTCAGCGTTCGCTCCCATCACGTCGTGGAGGCCATCGAGATAGCGCAGGAAGGACCGGTCGAGGAAGGTGCGGTGGGCGCCGGGACCGGCACCATCAATTTCGGGTGGAAGGGAGGTATCGGGACGAGTTCAAGGCTCCTCCCCGAAGGGCTTGGTGGCTATAGCGTAGGCGTCCTGGTACAGACCAATTTCGGCGGAATCCTGGAAATCGACGGTGTACCGGTGGGGGAGGAACTGGGCCAGTACTATCTGAAGGGGGCCGTGGACAGGGGGGACGCAGACGGATCCATTATTATGGTCGTGGCGACAGACGCCCCGCTCTCCGATAGAAATCTGACGCGGCTTGCAAGACGGGCTCTTTCGGCGATAGCCAGGACGGGGTCCCCGGCGACAAACGGCTCGGGCGACTACGCGGTCGCGTTTTCAACGGCGGAGTCCGTGCGCAGAACGCCGGAGAGGCGCCGGAATCCTGCGGCCATAAAGAATCTTCCAAACGCGCAGATGTCGCCGCTCTTCGAAGCCGCGATGGAAGCTGGTCAGGAAGCCATATACAATGCGCTTCTCCGCGCGAGAACGATGACAGGATTCAGAGGGACGATCGAAGAACTGCCCGTTGCCGAAGTCGAACGCCTGCTGAAGCGCTACGGTAGATGAGTGCCTCTATCAGCTCGATAACCGATGGAAGGTCGTCGACATATTCCCCGCGCCTGAAGCCGGGGCCGTTGATCGGTTGTTCGCGCAAAAGATCTGGCGAGAGCACCAGTGAAATTTCTGCGGGAAGATTGACCGATGACTGTATTCATTGCGATGAGAACTGTAAATCCGTAATTTAACTAGACTATACCGAAACAGGCATAAACCTGTCAGGGCCGCAGGATTGCCCGGTCGTCTAATGGCAGGACAGCGGCCTTTGGAGCCGTAGGTGGAGGTTCGAATCCTCCCCGGGCAACAAATACTCACAAGAATATTTTTGACCGTCTGTAATGAGGCTAAGCACCTAAAAGACGGTTTGTTACCAATGTATCAAGAGCATCCGATTAGCATTTTTTCCGGAAGATCAAACCCGGCGCTGGCGGGCGCGGTTGCGAAAGCATACGGGCAGGAACTTGGACAGGTCGAGATCAAGAATTTCTCGGATGGAGAAATTTATGTCCATTTCGAAGAGTCTATCCGTGGATGCGAAGTATTCATAATTCAGAGTACCCATCCCGGCGGTGACAACTGGATCGAACTGCTGCTCATGATCGACGCGGTGAAGCGGGCGTCAGCCAGTCGCGTAACCGCGGTGATACCGTATTTCGGATATGCCCGGCAGGACAGGAAGGATCAACCGAGGGTCTCCATTGCGGCCAAACTGATGGCCAATATGTTGACGACGGCCGGAGTGGACCGCGTTCTCACGATGGATCTTCACGCCTCTCAAATTCAGGGATTTTTCGATGTGCCCGTAGATCATCTTTACGGTTCGGCCGTTTTTATCGAGCATTTTCGCTCCATGAATTTGGAGAATCTTGTGGTTGTCGCACCGGATGTCGGCGGGATCAAAATGGCTCGGGCCTATGCCAAGCGTCTCGACGCCGAGCTTGCGCTGATCGACAAACGGCGTCCATCGCAGAACGTGGCGGAAATTATGCATATCATCGGTGAGGTTGCCGACAGGAATGTCATTCTCATCGACGATATGGTGGATACGGCAGGTACGCTTGCAAGCGCAGCAAATGCACTGCGAGAGCAAGGCGCGCTCAAGATCATTGCGGCGTGCACGCATCCGCTGTTATCCGGCCCCGCATACGAAAGAATTGAAAGTTCGTGCATTGATGAAATGGTGGTGACGGACACCATTCCTCTCGTACGACCATCCGAGAAGATTTCCGTGGTGAGCGTTGCGGACGTCTTCGCAGATACGATTCGCCGGATCTATAACGATGAATCCGTATCTACCGTTTTCATCCCCTGAGGGGACCGTTTTTGAAAAATAGAAGCTGAATATCGAAGTCAGAGGAGAATAGAACATGGATGTCATCACGCTGGAAGCCAAGGCACGGGAAGGCGGAAGAAAGTCGAACCGCGCCGCCCGACTTGCCGAAGAGGTGCCGTGTGTTTTGTATGGTCACAAAGTAGAAGCGCAGTCCTTCCAGGTTCGAGAACTGGATCTGCGCCCGTTGATATACACGGACGAGTTCCACCGCGTAAAGGTCAGTCTCGACGGCGAGTCGTTCGAGTGCATTCTGAAACACGTGGACTTCCACCCGACGACCGACCGACCGATCCATGCGGATTTTCAGGTTCTCGTCGCCGGGGAGAAGATCACCCTCACGGTTCCTGTCCACTATTCCGGCGATTCGATTGGTGTTCTGGATGGGGGAAAATCGGAGATTTTGGTTCACGACGTCTCGATTCGATGCCTTCCAAAAGACATCCTCGAGCATATCGAGGTGGACATCACGAATATGAAGATCGGAGATTCGATCCTCGTCCGTGACCTCGAGTTCGAAGAATTGACGTTCAACGTACCGGAAGATCAGACGCTCATCTCCATCTATCTTCCCCGCGAAATCGAGGAGGAAGAGGTACTGGAAGAAGAGCTCGAAGAAGGCGAAGAGCTCGAAGAAGGCAAGGAAGGAGCCGCGGAGTCGTCGGACGAAGGAGCTTCGGAGCGGTCCTAGTGCTTACTCATATAAATCCGCGTACATCCGAGCGCCATTGCATCCCGTCCGACTTCGTTGTACCTCCTTGCCGTAGCCCTGCTATGCCGCGTCGGCACGCCTTGCAGGCCGGGCGCATCGTCACTCTCGGTGTTACGCGGATTTATCCGACTAAACACTAGTCGGGCGGCAACGAGATTTGTCCGAAATGCTGTGGGGCCCCACAGTTATTTTTTGCTGATTCCATCATGCTTATCAGCCGGTGAACGCTGCAATGGCCTCCCCGAAACGCCTGATCATAGGGCTAGGTAATCCGGGCGACGAGTATGACCAAACTCGGCACAACGTCGGCTTCATGGTCGTAGACGCCCTTGCCGAGAAGACCGGCACCGTTCTGAAGACCAAAGGTCAGGCCATCCTTGGAGCAGGGAGGTGGCGGAGCCGGCCCCTGGTTCTCGCCAAGCCTACGACGTATATGAACCGCAGTGGTCTGGCGGTGCAGGCTCTCATGCAAAATCTAAAAATGGAGCCCGTCGATCTGCTCGTTGTGGTGGACGACATCCATCTTCCAACGGGCAAGATTCGTCTGAGGGACAAAGGAGGTACCGGCGGGCATAACGGACTGGAGGATATCATCGACTGCTTGGGGACCGACCGCTTTCCACGCGTAAGAGTCGGAATCGGGAACGAGTTTACGAGAGGTAATCAGTCAGACTATGTTTTGTCTCCATTCTCGGAGGATGAGCAGACGGCCATCGACACGGCGATCGAGCATGCGCGCGATGCCGCTTTGACTTTTGTCACCGACGGGATGATTACGGCCATGAATCGTTTCAGCAGGTAAAACGACCGTTTTTATGTTCAATCCGAACCGGCTCCTGCCTGGCACCGCTCTCGGAATCCTCGTCGAATAAATGGTTAACGACTGTCAATCAATCCGGCTTGAGGCTAATTTGGTTCGTGAAACGGTAGGTCCGGAAGCGCTTTTTTTCGGATATTTTAGGCGTAGCTTCTGCTTATCAGCTACCCGGAAATTTGCGAAGCGTGATATTTCTTTATGGCCCGGAAGGCGGTCGAGAGATATCTGGAGAAACCCGATTGAGAACACAGTCGGGCTTTTCGTTTTCACGCCATTCGACCATAACATAATGGATTAACTCTGTAGGAGGAAGATCACCTATATGGACGCTTCTTTAATTACCTATCTGGTGCCGGTCGCCGGCGTGCTTGCTCTCCTCTATGCGTTCACGCGCGCACGCTGGGTAATTAGACAGGATGTAGGAACGGAACTCATGGTGGAGATTTCCGACAATATCGCCGAGGGCGCACGGGCATTTCTCGGACGCGAATATCGCGTGCTCGCCATATTCGTTCTCGCCGTAGCGGTACTATTGATCTTTGTCAACTACGACAACCCGGCCTCGTCCCCACTCATTGCCGTGTCGTTTGTCGTTGGAGCGCTCTGCTCGGGGACCGCCGGTTTTATCGGGATGACGGTGGCCACGAAGGCGAACGTCCGTACGACCCATGCCGCCCGAACCGGTCTGGCTCCGGCGCTCAATATCGCTTTCTCCGGAGGTCTCGTAATGGGTCTGAGCGTCGTAGGCCTGGGCGTGATCGGTCTTGGAGTTCTGTTCTTAGCCTACAGCAATCTCACGGCCTGGGATATGACACGTGTGATCGGTGTGATCTCGGGCTTTTCTCTTGGGGCTTCATCGATCGCACTGTTCGCCCGCGTTGGTGGCGGTATCTACACCAAGGCCGCCGACGTTGGAGCAGACCTTGCAGGCAAGCTCTACGAGGGCATTCCAGAGGACGACCCGCGTAATCCGGCCACCATCGCCGACAATGTTGGCGACAACGTTGGTGACGTCGCAGGAATGGGTGCCGACCTGTTCGAGAGTTTTGTGGGCTCGATCATCGGTACGATGGTTCTCGGCGCCGTTTTCATCCCGGTATTTCAGGCGGACGGAATCGTTCTCGATATCGGTGCCGTACTTCTTCCTCTCGTCATCGCCGGAGCCGGCATTATCGTGTCCATCCTGGGTTCATTCTTCGTAAGAGTTAAAGAGGGTGGTAATCTCCAGAAAGCTCTCAATATGGGAGAATTCGGGGCCTCTTTCGTGATGGCCGTATGCGCATATTTCATTATCACAGCGATGCTTCCGGAATCCTGGGTCGTCGGAGACACCACGTACACGTCGATTGGCGTTTTTTACGCCGTCCTGATTGGTCTGGCAGCGGGCGTGATGATCGGACTGGTCACGGAGTTTTACACCTCTACGCACACCAAACCGA
>JACZYK010000321.1 GCA_022571135.1 Bacteroidota bacterium | reverse complement strand
TGTTTCAGGACCCTTTTCTGTTCATTGACGACGATCCGGAGCCGTCGATTCCTCTACCGACCTCTGATGAAGAGAAAGAAATGAGTATGTCGGACGTGCCGGAAACCTTGTCCATTCTGGCACTTCGGAATACGGTTCTCTTTCCCGGCGTCGTTTTGCCGATTACAGTAGGCAGGGACTCTTCGCTGCGGCTCGTGAAAGACGCTTTTGCCGAAGACCGCTTGATCGGCGTCGTCGCGCAGAAAAACTCCGAAGTTGAGAATCCTACTCCGGGGGACGTGTTCGATTTCGGATGTGTCGCGTCGATCCTGAAGCTGATCAAAATGCCGGACGGATCGAAGTCGATCGTCATACAGGGTAAACGACGCATTCGCATAGCGAATTTTACACAGAGTGAGCCCTATTTCAAGGCCCAGGTTGAACCTGTCGTTGAGGATCGGCACAACGGCGGCCTCGAGATTCAGGCCAGGATACGATCGATCAAGGAACTGGCCGTGCAGATCGTGAACCTCTCTCCAAATCTGCCGAGTGAGGCTGCGTATGCGATCCAGAACATCGACTCGCCGACGTTTCTCATTCACTTCATAGCTTCCAACCTTCAGATCCGTGTCGACGAAAAGCAGAATCTCCTCGAGACGCTGCCGCTCGTCGAACGCGCCGACCTGGTCATGAACCATCTGAACCAGGAACTTCAGGTTCTTCAACTTTCTGAAGAGATCCGATCTCGCGTCAAGAGTGATGTGGATCAACAGCAGCGTGAGTACCTGCTTCGGCAGCAACTGAAAGCGATTCAGGATGAGCTGGGCGAGTCGGAAGGAACGGCAGGCGACGTCCGGGACATTCACGAACGCGCAGAGAAGAAATCCCTACCCGATCACGTACGGGATGCGCTGAAGAAAGAGGTCGAGAAGCTGGGGCGCTCAAACACGGCATCTCCCGATTACGCAGTCACGCGCAATTATATCGACTGGATTCTGGACACGCCATGGCAGGAGTATTCGAAAGATCAACTCGACATTCCGAGGGCCGCAGGGATTCTGGATGAAGATCATTACGGGCTCGAGCAGGTCAAACAGAGAATCCTCGAGTATCTGGCTGTTCTGAAACTGAAGGGAGACATGAAAGCGCCCATTCTCTGCTTCTATGGTCCTCCGGGGGTCGGCAAAACAAGCCTTGGAAAGAGCATAGCGCGAGCGCTGGACCGCCGCTTCGTACGAATGAGTCTCGGGGGCATTCGCGATGAAGCTGAGATCAGGGGACATCGTCGGACCTACGTGGGTGCCCTTCCGGGTCGGATAGTGCAGGGCATGAAAAAAGCCGGCACAGCTAATCCGGTTTTTATGCTCGACGAAGTGGACAAGCTCGGATCGGATTTCAGAGGAGATCCATCGTCTGCATTACTCGAGGTTCTGGACCCCGAGCAGAACCATGCCTTCAATGACCACTATCTGGAACTCGACTACGACCTGTCGAACGTGCTCTTTATCGCGACAGCCAATTACCTCGATATGATCCCGGCGCCGTTGCGCGACAGGATGGAAGTCATCGAGATTAACGGCTACACGATGGACGAGAAACTGAATATCGCCACGCAGTTCCTGCTACCCCGCCAAACCGAGCGGAATGGACTGAAGGAAAACCAGTTCTCTCTGACCGACGATGCTATTCGTCTGATTATTGACGGATACACGAGAGAATCTGGTGTTCGACAGCTTGAAAGGACGATTGGGGCCGTCGCGCGAGGCGTTGCCAAGAGAGTCGCCATGAAACAATCCTCTGGAGAAGAAGTCGACGAATCCAAGATCGAGGATTATCTGAGGGCGCGAAGGTTCTTTTCCGACCTTGCAGAGCGAACCGAGGTTCCCGGCGTTGCGATGGGACTCGCATGGACGCCGGTCGGAGGAGATATCCTGTTCATCGAGGCTTCCGTTTCGAGGGGATCGGGCGGACTGATTCTGACCGGGCAATTGGGAGACGTGATGAAAGAGTCTGCGCAGGCAGCGCTCTCGTACGTCAAAGCTAACGCCACCGAATGGGGAATACCTTCCGTCGCGTTTCGCCACTGGGATCTCCATGTCCACGTACCAGCCGGGGCGGTGCCCAAGGACGGACCGTCGGCGGGTGTGGCCCTGCTGTCCGCCCTCATTTCCATATACACACAGCGCCGGTTGCGCCATAGTGTCGCCATGACGGGTGAGGTTACGCTGCGTGGGCTGGTTCTGCCGGTCGGCGGCATCAAGGAAAAGGTTCTCGCGGCAAAAAGAGCCGGTATCAAGAGAGTCTTTTTGCCGGAGAGGAATCGGAAGGACGTCCAAGAAATCAAAAGAAGTGCACTCAAAGGAGTCCGGTTTACGTACGTAAAGCGCATGAACGAGGTGATCGACGCGGTGCTGGAGAAACGCCGACTGAATGACCCGGAGAAGTTCTTTGCCATTCCTGAAAACGAGCGTTCTTCGGATCCCGTGAATGGTCGCCCCGACGCGAGCCAGAGACAGTCCGTGCGTGTTTAGGGCCTCTACGATCGAAGGGCGTACGATTCGTCCGTACGCATAGCATTCTAGTCGAACTCGTTCGCAGGATCGGACTCGGGCCTCTTTACCGGCGGCTAAAGGACGCTTTCAGGTAGCGTTATCAGGCTCTTTAATCAGACCTCGTCGAT
>JACZYK010000042.1 GCA_022571135.1 Bacteroidota bacterium | reverse complement strand
CATCGGGACAAAAACCGATCGACGCTTCTGATCGGGGTCCTCCGCGTCGGTATCATGTTTCGAGCCGCGCTTACGGTGATCTCCAATACCGTACAAAAAGCTACGGCGCCGCTTGCGGATCTGGCCATCGTCTATGCCACGGTCACGCTCCTCGGTTTCCTCCGGTCTCTTATTGCCGGATCCGGACTGGTCCCGCTCTTTTTTTTATCGGTTCCGCCGGCGTACGCCATCGGCACCGTGGCGGGAATCTACTTGGCGGGAGGTTACCGGAGAACAGCTGGGCTCCCCATGAAACCCGTTTTCGCGGGCACGGCTGCTGGATTCCTGGTCGTGGCGGCAACCGCGTATTTCGTGCCATCGATAGCATTTTCAAGAATCGTTGTCGCCCTGAGTTTCCCGGTCGCGGCACTCCTCCTGGCTGTCTGGCGCATCGCCCGAAGAAGCCGGCACATGGGTCCCCGTCGTGCTATCCTCGTCGGAGAAGCTGACGAGGCCGCCCGCCTGGCCGGAATGCTGGATGCCCACCCTCAGCCTCCTTTTCTGCTGGATGGTTATGTGTCGGGAAAGAACGAGTTCAGCGGCAGAGATTCTGGTGGACCCGAGCGCCTTGGACGACTCGATCATCTGCGCGATCTGGTTCGATTCCGGAATACGGACGACGTTGTGTTTGCGGCACGGGATCTGACCAATCAGACGATCTTCAAGACGATGACCAAGTTGCACGATCTTCGGATTCAGTTCAGAATGCTGCACGAAGGAAGCGAGCATGTTATCGGAAAAGCCACGATCAGCCACGTGTCGCTGGCTTCCCGTCTCGCCCAGCTGCCCGAGGTGGTCGTTCTTCGCTCCCGAGCTTCGAGGCGTATGTTCGAGATAAACGCCGCCGTTCTCGGCATGCTACTCTTTCCGATCTGCCTGGCCGGAATCCTCTTCACTCGGCCTGACAGCCGATTCAGGTCATTTTTCCGGAAACTACGGTTCATGCCGACCGTTCTAGCGGGCCGAATGCTACTTGTAGGGTGCGAGACAGACCATGTGCATCTGATACCGGATGACTGGAATCTTCGCCCCGGTATATTTTCCATAACGAACACGCTGCAGACTCAGGAGTTGGACGAGGACCACCTGACGCAGGCATACTGGTATTACGTGACCCACCAGTCCTCCAGCCTCGACATCGACATTATCGTCCGTTCGCTGCGAAATACACGTAATTCCGGCTGATATCGGTTCAGATTGGGGCCTGTTAACGATACCTGAAAGCGCCCTGTAGCCGCCTGTAAACAGGCGAATCAAGGCGTGAAGAGAGAAATTTGGTGAAACAAAATTAACGACGAACAACACAGAGTGGCCCGTCTACAGGCGCTACCCACGGGGCCGGGTTATTTTTCGCCCAGCGGTGTTATCAGACGCTTATGTAACGTTGTTACACTAAAGTGTCTTCTGCGTTTCTGGACAACAAAATAGCCACTGGCAGAACGGTTTCAGGTAGCGTTAACAGGCCTTAGTTCATCCACCCGCCCGAGGGTATGGCAAAAACCACTTCCACCCACCTTCTGGATTTTGAAAAGCCGCTCTACGATCTCGAGCAGAAGCTCGAAGAGATGCGGACGCTTCAAAAAGAGGAGTCTGATGCAGATCTGACCTCGACGATATCGGCTCTCGAGGAGAGGGTGGATGAGCTGAGATCTTCGATCTTCCGAAATCTAACTCGGTGGCAGCGCGTCCAGATCGCCCGCCACCCACAACGGCCGTACACACTGGATCATATCGAAGCCCTCACGGACGGATTCGTTGAATTGCACGGAGATCGTCTCTTCGGCGACGATCCGGCGATCGTAGGAGGTTTTTCGACTTTCAAGGGTAGCAGGTACGGATACAGGGACCGTACGGTCATAATAATTGGGCACCAGAAGGGCCGGGATACCAAATCCAGGAAATATCGCCGTTTCGGAATGCCGAATCCGGAGGGTTACAGGAAAGCCCTCCGCCTCATGCGGCTGGCTGCCAAATTCAAAAAACCGATCATCTCGCTGCTCGATACGCCGGGCGCCTATCCGGGGATGGAGGCCGAGGAACGCGGCCAGGCGCATGCCATCGCAACCAATCTGTTTGAAATGGCTCGTCTTCCGGTTCCCATCGTCGTCGTCATAATCGGCGAGGGCGCTTCGGGCGGAGCACTCGGAATCGGAATCGGAGACCGGATTCTGATGCTGGAGAATGCATGGTTTTCGGTGATTTCTCCCGAGAGCTGTTCATCCATCCTGTGGCGTTCCTGGGACTACAAGGAGGAAGCAGCACGTGCCCTGAAACTCACCGCGACAGATCTAATCGGTATGGGTATCATCGACGAAATCGTACCCGAGCCGATTGGAGGCGCCCATCGGGACCCGGTTGTTACGTTTGAAAACGTCGGAACCGCCATCGGAAAGCACCTGGCCCAGTTGGAGAAAATGTCCACGGCCCGGCTGTTGAAGGCCCGGATCGAGAAGTTCGATTCGATGGGAGCGTATTCTGAAAAATAGTGCTTCCTTGCACAACCCTAACCATTGCGAGTCGAATTGCCCGATTTCTTGCTCGAGTACATCCACACACACAGGGTACGCTATCGCGAGACCGATCCCATGAAGATCGTGTACCACACACACTACCTCGACTATTTCGAGGTGGCGCGAACCGAGGCCCTGCGGTCGCTTGGGCTACCATATAAGTCGCTTGAGGACGCCGGCATCATCATGCCGGTTGTCGACCTCGCGCTCAATTTCCGGAGTCCTGCACGTTACGATGACATACTGGAAATCCGGACCGTAATGACAGCCAGTCCGACGATAACACGCGTCACTTTCAACTACGAGACGAGAAGAAAAAACGAAACGGAAATTCTCGTCACCGGACACGTCACGCTCTGTTTTATCGATGTCGAGCGAAATCGTCCGATCCGCGCACCGGAATCGTTCAGGAACGTCCTGGAGAAACTCTTCAGCGCGCAAAAAGCATAACTTCCTGGTGCTTAGTCAAATAAAACCGCGTAAACACTGGCGCTTGACAGGAACCGATTTCATATCCATCCTCCCACCGTATCTGAATCTTGGAAAGCTCGACGAGTTCATAGACTCGTCGTTGAGCGAAGACCTTGGATCGGGTGACGTAACGACGGAATGGACGATCCCGGCGGGACGGTCTGCCAGAGGCGTCTTTGTCGCCAAGGAAGAGGGAATCGTCGCCGGTCTGGTGGTATCCTCACGCATATTCGACAGAATCGATCCCGAGTTGATCACCGAGTGGAATGTGCAGGACGGCGACCGCGTGGCGACCGGGACGCGGTTCGGTACGATCTCCGGAAATGCGCGTGCCATCCTGATCGGAGAGCGATTTGCGCTGAACGTCATGCAGAGGATGAGCGGCATAGCGACAAGCACCGCAGCGTATGTTCGGGAGACGTCCGGTTCCCGGGCAAAAATTCTGGATACACGAAAAACATTTCCTGGACTTCGTCTGTTGGATAAATGGGCAGTGGTTCTTGGCGGCGGCATGAACCACAGAATCGGACTCCACGACATGGTTTTGATCAAAGACAACCATATCGCAGCTGCAGGCGGAATAATGAGCGTCATCGAGTCGGTGAACCATTACAGGTTGCATACCGGCAATGCAGGGATCCCAGTAGAGATTGAAGCCACCACCCTGGAACAGGTCCGGGAAATCATGACCTGTGGAGGCGTGGACCGGATTTTGCTGGACAATATGGTCGACGTGAGAGATGACGGCTCGGTCGACACGTCCATGCTCAGCAACGCGGTGGAAATGATCGAAGGACGCTTCGAAACGGAGGCGTCTGGAAACGTCCGGCTCGAAACGGTTTCGGACATCGCTGCCACCGGCGTCGATTTCATCTCCTGCGGCGCGCTCACCCATTCTGTCCAGGCATTGGACCTATCGCTCCTGATCCAATTCAAAAGCTAAATCCAACGGATCGGGACGCGGATTCCTGAAGGAGTTGCTATCTTAGAGGGTCGCGTTTCATGACCCGATCCCAACCGGTAAGCACCCCCCCCGTTTACGAGAACGGCTACTCTCTTTTCATCTCACCATAGGCACCATGCTCCAGGAGCACAGCCGACTCTTCCAGCGCCTTCTGTTTTTCGTTGATGCGTTGATCATCACCGCAAGCTGGATTCTAGCGTATTACACTCGATTCGAGCTGTTTCCGGCCATTAATATTCTCGCCCTACCCGAGTGGCTCCCCTTGTCACGCTATCTGGGCTTCATTCCGTGGGTCCTCATCGTCTCGATGGCTGTATTCTGGGCTTCCGGGCTATACGCGCCGGACAGGGCGCAACGACTTACTTCGCTGGTCTATTCGGTGATAAAAGCCATCATCATCGGAATGCTGACCGTCGCAGCAACACTGTCGTTCTATCGAGCCATCTATATCTCCCGGCTCCACCTCATCCTGTTCGGAATCTACACGCCGTTTCTGATGGTCCTCGTCCGCTACACCCTGTACACGGGGCTTCGCAGAGCTCGCCGGCAGGGCCGCTATCTGAGACGGGTCCTCATAGTCGGCGCGGGATATGCCGGTCATCGACTCAAGGAAGCCTTTCGCCAATACCCCTGGATGGGATTCGAGATGGTCGGATTCCTGGACGATTTCAAGGCCGATCTACCTGATCGTCTCGGGAGTGTCGAAGACATCTGCACCATCGTAGATGAAGCAGAAGCCAGATCCGATCCCATCGACTACGTGTATATCGCACTTCCCATCACAGCATCGGACAAAATCCAGTTTATCGTCAACGAAATGTCCACGCGGCTGGCTCACGTCTGCCTCGTTCCCGATCTGTTCCAGTTCGATATCATGAATGGGCGGGTAACCGAGATCGGCGGACTACCGGTCATTCACCTGATCGACGAGACCCCCCTCGAATTCAAGAGGGCGCTCAAGAGACTCATCGACATCCTGTTCTCCGGGTGCGTGCTTATCATCGCGTCCCCTGTGCTGACAGTCATTTCCATCTCAATAAAACTCACCTCCCCCGGCCCCGTTTTCTATCGACAGGAGAGAATGGGACTCAACGGAAAGAAATTCTCCATGATGAAATTCAGATCCATGCCCGTAAACGTGGAAACGGAATCGGGGGCCGTGTGGGCGAAGGCGGGAGAACGGCGGGCCACGCGTATCGGCGCTTTTCTCAGACGCACGTCGCTCGACGAGTTGCCCCAGTTCATCAACGTCCTCAAGGGAGATATGTCCGTGGTGGGTCCCCGGCCCGAACGGCCCGTATTTATCGACCAGTTCAGAAATCGGATACCCCGCTATATGCTACGTCACAAAATGAAAGCGGGCATTACAGGCTGGGCCCAGGTCAACGGATGGAGAGGCGACACGTCGATCGAAAAGCGAATCGAGTTCGACCTGTACTATATACAGCACTGGTCCCTTCGCCTCGATCTGAAAATCATGTTGATGACGGTCTCGAAAGGATTTATCAGCCAGCACGCCTACTAGTGCTTAGTCGGATAAATCAGCGCAACACCGAGAGTGACGTGGCGCCCGGCCAACAAGGCGTGCCAACGCGGCGTAGCAGGGCTACGGCAAGGAGGTACAACGAAGTTGGAAGGGATGCAACGGCGCTCGAATGTACGCGGATTTGTTGGACTAAGCACTAGCGACGGCGTGGAAAAACCGACTATTTCATAAGGATCATTTGATGCGTTCGAACGCCGTTGGCTGTCCGCATTCTGACAAAATAGTTGCCCGATGGCAGATCCGTCGCTTCGAAGGCGACCTGGTACTCTCCCGCTTCCTGAGATCCGTCGACGAGCAATGCGATCATCTGGCCTGACAGGTCCCAAATCGATACGCTGACATGCTGAGCCTCTCTCAGAGCGTATGTAATCGTCGTCGTCGGATTGAACGGATTGGGGAAATTTCCCCTCAGAATGGCCGTCGTGTTCTCGTCCTCGAGGCCCATTCCGACCTTTACGGATGGAGACATTCGATCCGTACCGTCCCGGAAAAGCTGTCTGACCCTGTAGAAGGAGACACCCATCAACATGCCCGTGTCCCGGAATCTGAACAGCTCGTCGCCGATACCCGACCCGCCGACGCCATCGGTTGTACGTTCCAGCTGTCCGATGACATCATAGCGGATCCCATCGGTTGAGCGTTCGATCACAAAGGTAGTGGCGTTCCTGTCCGGGGCTTGCCATTCAAGCAGTACGCTGGAGACATCAAGATGAATCTGCAAGTCCCGGATCGGCTCATAAAACGACAAGTCTGATTCCCGCCTGCGTAAGGGGCCGGCATCATCAATGAGCCTGTCCTCCTGCTCCGGATTATCAAAAGACAAAACGGTCATTCCGGACGACTGCCCTGATATGGACTGGCGCATCGTGAGTCGAATTTCTACGGCATCTCGCGCATACGGCCATACACGAATTTCGTCTATATGCCCTGAGAAACCATTTACGGAGTCCACATCGTTTGCGCTCGGACGCCCGGAGAGTACGAGACCCCCTGTTGCCTGCACCACGAGTGGAACAGCATGGAAAAGCGAGTCGGCTGCAAGACCATCGATAAAAATCCTGCTCCATCGCTCGACGGCATCGTGCGATACTGCAACGTGATGCCAGGTCCCGTCCGCGATTCTCATGTCGGGCCGCATCGAGCGATGTTCTCCCGGAGCGCCCTGAAAGTAAATCAGTCGGCCGGTGCCGTCCACGAGGAGCTCGATGGGATAAGAGGAGCTCTCAAGCCCATTCCATGTTGACATGATCACTGCTGCTAGTGAAGCCGTCTTCAGCCAGAATTCAATGGTGTAAGAAGCGCCGGAGGAGAGATCCGGTAGATCGGCGGCTCGCATCCGGACCGGAACATCGCCATCGGAGACATCGAGAACAAGATTTCCTAGGATCGGCCTCTGCCGCGTGATGCGAAACGGCTGGAGAAGCGTGAGACCTTCGAATAACTCACGGCGCACCCCGGTTTGGTCGAATCGAGTCTGGTAGGGGGTGACCCGTATGGACGATCGACCTTCACTGAGTCCTGTGTTAACGCGCAGTACCAGCACGTCTTCTTCTTCCATCCCGCCCTCAAGGACAAGCAGAAAGCGATTGGTCATGGATTCAAGTTCCTGTACGGCGAGCATTGAAGAGCGGCCATCGGAAGACAGATGACGAACGTCCTCCAGCGACCATGCCGATGGCAATGCCAGGTAAATGCCGTCGAAGCGATGACTCCCCGAGAAGCCGAGATAGAGGTTGATATCCTGCACTGTATGCAGGTACTCGGCGCCATGCACCAATTTGAACTGTGCACGAGCCTGTGATATCGGAGCCAGCGAAAACGCCGCAATGAGTAGCGTAACCAGCCTAACGCCTCGCCTCGAGATGTAGAACCTCATAAAACCAGGGGGTCGATCGCAGGATCAGTCGGAGTTCATACCGGGGGCGCTGGTGGGCAGCGTTGTCCCCGCTCCGACAAAGCCGAAAATAGCCGACCATCTCCGGGCTGTCAACAAAGATCCACTCCGCGGTGACTATATTCACACGCAAGTACCCGGATCTTCGATGCTCCCATCACGCAAAACATGCAATCTTCGACCAGACAGACCGTTCTGGTAACCGGAGGCACCGGCTTCGTCGGCCGCTACATCGTCAGAGAGCTCCTGACTCTCGGCCAACCGGTCCGTCTACTGGGACGGTCCGGCATTGAAACAGAGGCTCTTCCACCCGGTGTGGAATACGTACCGCGCGACCTTTCGCGCGGAGATGACCTGGGGTCGGCCTTAGATGGCTGCAATACGGTGATTCACTTGGTCGGGGTCATCGAGGAGGATAGAAGGCGGGGTGTAACGTTTGAATCCGCCCATACGGAGAGCACCCGAAATATGGTGAATGCGGCAGAGGGTGCGGGAGTATCCTCATTTATCCACATGAGCGCCAACGGCGCGCGTCCGGACGGCGTATCCCGCTATCAGACGACCAAATGGGAGGCCGAGGAAATCGTGCGCAAGGCGGGATTCGATTCTTGGACCATTTTTCGGCCCTCCGTCATATTCGGCAGACCCAGCGCGGGCCGGCCTGAGTTTACGACCAGACTCGTCGATACGCTGCTCAAACCACTACCGATATGGCCCGTCTTCGGTGACGGAAAATATCGGCTCCAGCCCATAGCTGTCGAAGATGTTGCGCGGGCATTCGGGCAGGCTGTCTCGGACGCTTCCCACCGGAATCAGACTTACTGTCTGGCCGGTCCGGAATCCTTCACTTATCTGGAGATCCTGGTAATTCTGGCCGACGCGGCAGATTTGAAGTCCCGCCCGAGAATGCATCAGCCCGTCTGGCTCGCACGCCGCGCAATCAGAATGGCCGGACCGCTGGGTCTATTGCCCATCACGCCGGACCAGTTGGAAATGCTCCTTGACGGCAACATCTGCGAAGACGCTCATTATAAAAGGGACTTCGGTACCGCGCCGACACCGTTCAACAGAGAGACGCTCAGATATCTCCGACTCCGGGGCTAGCGTTTTTAAGGATGGGATCTTGTCCAGAGGATCGGTAGCTCCGGCCGATCAGAATACTTCAACGATACTGTCCAATTCTACAGGCGCCGACTCTGCATCCAGACCGGCCGTCAGATAGTCGAGTACGTCGGTAGCGCTGTAACTCGAAGCGGGTCCATCCAGCATGCGGTCCAGGAAGGAAAAGTCGTCGCCCGATGTGATGATGGGCGGCTCAACGCCTTCGTCCCTGACCTGCCCCAACCCGATGGTTGCCAGGAGAGCGTTGCAGAGGCAGTGCTTACCGACCGTGTCTTCCACTTTGCCCCCCTTGTTCACGTACTGGTCTATGGGTTCACTCGCACATCGATAGCCGACTTTCTTGCCCTCCGAAGCATAGGCCGTGCGGAGATAGCCCATATCACAAATCCGACCTCTCTTCTTCCCGACTTCAGGATTCGTGACCGAGTTCTTCAGCGTAATGACCTTGAATGGAAACCCGGTCGGTGAACAATCGAAGTCCGTCTTAACCTTCAGCTTGCCGTCGAAGTACATCTGAAGCACTTCTTTTTTTGTTTCCGGAAGAATCCCCGAGTCATTGCAATAGGCGAAGATGGTGCCCAGTTGGATTCCCTGGGCTCCCTGAGCGATGGCGTCTTTCAATGCTTCGGGGGACGCAAAGCCACCCGCCAGCCAGAACGGGCGGCCGATTTCTCTCATAGCTCCGAGGTCGGCGGAGTCTTTTCGACTGTATTCCCGCGGGGCAGGCTTTGTTCGGTCAATCTTTCTGGGCGGGGCATTGTGCCCTCCTGCCGTGTGATTCTCGATGACGAATCCGTCGGTGTAACCCGTTGCACGGCGTACGAAGGTCTTTGCAAGAATATCCGAGGAGATAATTGCCAGAAATTTCGGCCGCTTCAGCTTTGGGAATCTGGACGTGAAGAATTCCTTCGGATCGAACCGGTGGGTGAATGTATGGCGCTCAGGATTTTCGTCGACATTGATCCGAAGTTCCACTTTTTCCCCTTTCTGTAACTCATCCAGAATGCCGGGTATCGAAAGAGGGATCCCGGCCCCCATAAGGACATAATCGACACCCGCCAACATCACTCCGAAAAGAGACGGAAGCGTCGGCAGTTGAATTTTCTCGAGGAAGTTGACACCGACTACACCGTCATGCCCTTCTTTAGCCAGGAACACTTCCACGAAATTGCCGATGATCAGGCGCTCTATTGCATCTTTCTTCATTCGAAGATTCGGCATCGAGAGCGGTTTGAAACGTTTACTTTCCGGCTTTCCGCCGGGTATGAAAAATGCGTCCCAGAATCGCTTCGCCATATCGGGAAGCGGGAAGCTGTCCAGAGCCCGGCGAACGCTGCCGTCAAAGTCGCCCAGTTGCAGACGGCGCACGACGACGACGTCGATCGCCGTACCCGAGACGACGCCCAGCTGTCCGTTTCGGGAAACGACGCTGGCGAGAGACCAGTTGCTTACGCCAACCCCCATCCCGCCCTGAATGATTTCAGGCAGCTTTGCTAGAATGCTCATGATGCCGGTTTTAGATTGTCTGCTTCTACAAGCTGCGAGTGTATGCCATCTCCTGTTCGCGAGTTCGCGAAGATACTAACAATTCGCGAATGTCCTTCATGCTAGTCGATTATCTTCGAAAGCAGCATTGCAGCATGTGCAAAGGCTCATCGGGCAGGATCCTCGGGACGTTCCGCCTGCGCATAGAATAAATCGAAGCAGAGACCGTCTCAGTTCAGGAGTGCCCTCGGGACACGAACGACTTTCTTGAGCGTGGATGTCAGCACGTGGTTCCCGAACTCGATCCGCATACCGCAGCTGGCGACGAAATCCCTGTGCACACTGGATCCACCCAATGTGCATCCTACAATGGATGTGACAACCTCCGAGCGGTGATGCTCGTCGAACCATCCACCGGAGACCGCAAATTCGGCTGTATCGAGTTTGCGCGCCCGGTAGACTGAGTTCTGGGTATACAGAAGCAGTACGTCTCCCTCCTGGAGTTCGCTTCTGTGGACTCCGATGGCGCCCGTTGCGTACCGGACGAAGGCGGAAAAGTAGTGAGCAGTTTTCAAATCTACCTATCGCAGGTTTATCCTTATCTCTACCCTACGTACAGGAAAGTATAGGTTGCGTTTCAATCTTGTTGGCAAAAGTTACCGTGCCTTGCGCGTATTCTATCGGCTATTACACGATTAAATTATCATCCAGGCAAGAATAAGTTGGCCTATATAATACTAGCGAATGACCAAAATCGTTGTTAATGAAACCGGGCGCAACGAACCGTACCCGGGCCACGAAGAGGCCTGAAATCGTGATAAGGATCGCCCTGCGGCCCCCCTGGAATGAAACGTGATTGCGTAAACGAAAGCGACAACCGTGCAGATTCCAATGGAATTCTTACCCTATAGACGTCCCTGAACATACATATTTCGGATGGATACCGGACCCCGGAACGGTGCATTCTCATTGATCCGACTCGGAGTTATCTTGTCCGGCAATTTCTTATAATCGCCCCAAAACCTCATGTATCTGAAAAATTACCTGGTCATTCTCATGGCCGCTGGCCTTACCGCATGCACGGTCGTCGGACAGACGAGTACCGACGACGCATCCTCGGAAAAATGGGACGTCGAGGCTCCCTTCGCGCCCACCAGGACCGTTGAGTTTACGACACGGGAAGGCACGTGGATGAGCGTTGACGTAAGCCCGAATGGTGAAAGCATCGTTTTTGACGTGTTGGGTGATCTGTATCTGATCCCCGTCACCGGGGGAAAGGCCACTCGACTGAGTTCAGGCCCGGCGTACGACGTCCAACCGAAGTTCAGTCCGGACGGAGAGCGCATCGCGTTCACGAGCGACCGAGGAGGAGGCGACAATATCTGGACGATGAATGTGGACGGAACGGATGTTGAGCAGGTCACGAAAGAAAGCTTCCGTCTCCTGAATGGTCCCACCTGGACTCCGGACGGCGAGTACATCCTTGCGCGTAAGCATTTCACATCGACGCGTTCGCTGGGCGCTGGTGAAATCTGGATGTACCATGCGTCCGGCCAGGGCTCCTCGGGTCTTCAGATCACCGAGCGTAAGAACGACCAGCAGGACCAGGGGAATGAAATCGCGCTCAGTCCCGACGGTCGGTATATCTACTTCAGCGAGGACGTCTCGGGTGGGTCGACCTTTCAATACAACAAGGATCCCAACGCTCAGATCTACGCCATTCGGCGTCTGGACAGAGAAACGGGGAAGTTCAAAAACCTGATTACGGGAGCCGGCGGCTCGGCCCGCCCGACTCCTTCACCGGACGGCAAAAAAATCGCCTTCGTACGCAGGGTCCGGGCTAAGAGCGTCATTCATCTCTACGATATCGAGACGGGAGCCATCGAACCCCTTTTTGACGGTCTGGACCACGATCAGATGGAAGCCTGGGCCATCTTTGGTGTGTATCCGCGGATGTCCTGGACGCCCGATGGCCGGTACCTCGTATTCTGGGCGGGGGGCAAGATCTGGAAACTTGACGTTGCGTCGAAATCCATTCTGGAAATCCCGTTTTATTAGTACAAGTAACAAATAAAAAAGATGGCTCTTCTTTTGATGTGTTTGCTTCCGGGAAACGATTAAAAATAATACCCCTCTTAAAATCTTCCTCCGCTTCTCTTACAGAATTATATGAGAAAATAACTAACTCTGTTCCTTTTGGATCTTTAATCGAATAAAATGCAAACTAAAGATCAAATACTTGCTGAAAAGGAAGTTTATTGGAATAGTGTTTTATTCTTTGCGGCCTTTTTTGGATTTTGCAAAAGAGAGGAAATACTTTGCCTTGTAGAAGCCAAATTCATTGGACAAAATGGACATCCGAAATATCCTGATTTTTCTATATTTGATAAAGAAATTCTAAAATTAGTTTTTGAGCATAAGGGGTCTATCCAAAAAGATTTGGAACAAGTATATTCTTTAATTACAAATACAAAAGAAAAATATGATATACTTAAAAAAAATTCTAAGGAATTTAGGCCAAGAATAATTATGTTTTTTCCAAAAAGTTGTGAAGAAACAATAAATAAGTTAGATAAAAATAAAAAATTAGCTGATATTATATTCCAGTTTAATAAGGATTTTAGGGCAGAAATACATAATGTATATTCTGATAATCTTGGTGAGGTAATTCCACATATAATGGTATCTATTAGTATGTTTTTAGAAGGGTTTGATAAAGAAACTAAAAGATCAATTCTTCTTAATATACTTGAATCATTAGATACAGTAGAAAAAAAAGTAGAAGATTTTTATAGATTAAGTAAAGATGTTTAATATTAGTAATTATTACAAATGGTATTTTATTTCAAAGAGTACAGAATGGTAAGATAGTCTTTGCTGTACCTATTAAACAATTGGGAGATTTTTTAGCAACTGGCTCTAATATGGTTAATCACATATCAGATGGTACTAATACATTCATTACTTTAGTAATTGAATTTCCAGAAC
>JACZYK010000320.1 GCA_022571135.1 Bacteroidota bacterium | reverse complement strand
GAACGTCGCCTTCGTCATCGACGCCTTCTCTCGGCGAGTCGTAGGCTGGCGCGTGTCAAGCTCGCTTGGGGGCGAACTCGCGCTCGATGCGCTCGAGCAGGCCCTCTACGAACGAGGCGAGGCTGGGCGAGAGCGACTGATCCACCACAGCGACCGTGGTGTGCAGTATCTCTCGATCCGCTACACAGAGCGACTCGCAGAAGCAGGCATTGAGCCATCGGTGGGTAGCAAAGGCGATTCGTATGACAACGCACTTGCGGAGTCGGTGATTGGTCTGTTCAAAACGGAGATCATCAGGCGACGAAGCCCGTGGCGCGGGCTCGAAGATGTCGAGATCGCCACACTCGAATGGGTCTGGTGGTTTAATAATGATCGTCTCCTTGAACCAATCGGTTATATTCCGCCGGTCGAGTACGAAGAAAATTACTATCGCCCCCAGGAGAATCGTTCTCGCGGCGCAATACTCAACTAACCCAGTCTCCGGAATAACCGGGGCGGTTCAGGTGGGATAAGAATCCCGAGTCCGGATATTCGGAACTTTCCACGTCACCCATCACCCGGAACCGAGATCATGAATGCACATGTCGCACGTTTCGTCCGTCCGGTAAGCTGGTTGTGGACACAATTGGGTCGGATTGGCGGAAAGGAGACCGATTCGACTGAAACACGGGCGCTCAAAACCATCATCTCATTCGCATCAGTCGTGGGTGCCATCAACGCACTCTACTTCGGCCAGCTCTACTACACGATGGGGCTCCGCACAGTTGCGGTTTCTCTTCTGGGATTCGGGTTTTTCTTTGTCGTCAACCTGGTTGCGTTCGGATTCCACCGAAAACTCGAGCGCATGCGCTTCTGGACGTTTCTTTTCATCTACCTGCAGACAGTCACCTATCATATTCTCCTGGGAGGGTATATCGGGTCTTCGGGATATATCGATTACGGGATTGTGGTCCTGGTCGGTGTTCACCTGTTCTATACTGGATGGCAGCGATTCGTATGGTATTTCGTCTATCTGGCAACCGCAATCGTTCTCTACTTTCTCGAGCCCGTTCTAGCCAGCAGCGTCGCGCTTTTGCCACGTGAATTTCGAACGCTGGCGTTCGTAAACGACTTTGTCGTAATAGCCACGATCATTTTCTTCGCCGTCGGAATTTTTGCGAAACGGATCCGCGAAGAGAGATCCCGTATCTCCCAGGCCTACTCTGAACTGGACGAGTCGTACGAGCTTCTACAATCCACGCAGGCTCAGCTGGTTCACGCCGAGAAGATGGCCTCGCTCGGACGACTGACCGCAGGCGTCGCCCACGAAATGAAAAATCCCCTGAACTTCGTGAACAATTTCGCTGACGTAAATATGGAGATGATCGACGGACTCCTTGAAGACATCCAGTCAGACCGGGGCGTCAGCCCGGAAGAACTGACGATCCAACTCAAAATCCTGCGGGAAACTGCAGTAAACATCCAGACTCACGGAGAGCGAGCCGATAAAATTGTCGTCAGTATGATGAGTCATGCTGTCGGAGACCAGGGATTCAAGCAGTCGACTGAAATCAATGCCCTTGTCGATGAGTACTCCCGTCTGGCCTTGCAGGGTTTCAGAGCAGGAAATCCCGACTGCACTGTACAGCTGGTACTCGATCTGGACCCGAATGCAGGTGCAGTCGACCTGAACGCAAGTGAGATCGGCCAGGTGGCGACGAACCTCGTTTCGAATGCTCTTTACGCTCTGCACGACGAGCGCGGCCGCAGAGACGAGAAATCCACTCCGACGGTCACGATTCGAACCAAGCGGATGTCGTCAGATATCGAAATCGTGATCGAAGACAACGGCCCGGGCATACCCGAAACAGTTCTGGACCGGATATTCGAACCGTTTTTTACGACCAAGCCGACGAATGAAGGAACCGGACTGGGATTGAGTCTGAGTTACGAAGTCGTCGTTGAAGCTCACGGAGGAACCTTGACGGCCGAGAACAACGAGTCCGGCGGTGCCACTTTCATGATCACGCTACCAATAGAGTCCGACAGTTGACGGCACATCAGGGTACGTTGCATGCAAACTCCTGCTTCTTCACCCGGCACCTGCCTCGTCACGCGGCACCAGAACCAGCCCAATAGTACAATGACCACGCCACACCTGCCTTCTGATTTTCGCGTTCCTGCCGAGTGGGAGGAGCAGGAAGCCGTTTATCTCGCGGCCACCCTGGATCACGCCCTGGATCCCTCTCTATTTACCGGTGAGACGCGGACCATTCGGGACGTACAACTCGAAATCGTCAGAGCTCTGTATGAGAGCGTAGAAATACGGATCCTGGCGCAGCCCGATCAGGAAAAGGTTTACCGGGAGTTGATGGGGCAAAAGGACATCGACGCGGGCAAAGTGACATTCATGGACGTAGCACACTGCGACATATGGGTCCGCGATACCGGGCCGGTCTGGGGTTTATCGGAAGAGCTGGGTGCTGGGCTTATATGGCACGGATTCAACAACTGGGGTTATGCTCCTTACATAGAAGGAGACTGGGCCGAGTGCGACATTCCGAACTTCATTCCGCGGGACCTCGGTAGGATTATTAAGAAGCCCGTGTACCGTACCTCGCTTGTTGGCGAGGGGGGCGATCGATCTTTCAACGGAAGAGGCTCCATGATCTGCTGTAGGGCTGTAGAAATGAACCGTAATC
>JACZYK010000319.1 GCA_022571135.1 Bacteroidota bacterium | reverse complement strand
GCCTCATCCACGACGAGTTGAATGTCGTCGTCGCTGAACTGGGGCAGCGGCTCCATATTTTCGATATCGATATGGCGAGTTGTGCCTGTAGCGTAAAGTTTGATCCAGTCGGCGCCATTCTTGACCTGACGCCGGATTTCGTAGACGATCTCGGCCGGGGAGTCTGCGAGCGCACCGAACTGAGGCACCTCGATCTGCGGAGCAATTCCGTCGTTGTTCATGTACCCCCCGGTGATGCTTATGGCGAGCGTGGCCACCTGCATTCTTGGACCCGGGACGACGCCGGCATCTATGGCGTCGCGCACGGCCACGTCAACCCAGTCTGCGCCTTCAGAATCCACGTCACGGATGGTTGTAAACCCGGCCTCGAGGATCGATTTCGCCGCTGCGACCGCCTCTGCGGTCCGGTAGGGAATCGACTTGAACAGGATCGGATTGTTGCTCGAGTAATCCGGCTGGATGGCAATGTGCGTGTGTGTATCGATGAGTCCGGGAAGAACGACGAACCCCGACAAGTCGATCGTCCGGGCATTCTCGGGCACGGGAATCTCAGGACCGACGGCCGAGATACGATTCCCCTTTATGAGAATGACGACGTCATCTATCAATCGACCGGAGAGAACGTCAAGCATGGAGCCGGCGCGAATGGCCGTTACGCCCCCATGATTCTCCATCGTCTGGGCTGTGGCGCTATGCCGAAGCACGAGTGCCACGCACAGGTAGGTGGCAATCCACAAGTAGCGTCCGGTTCGGGATGTCCAAAATTGCTTTCTCATAGCGCTGTACCTGATGGAAGTGCGGGTTGATGCCGAGAGTACAGAGCATATACGACGTACTGCGGTTTCGTGCAACCGGGATCGTCCTGACCGCACCCATTTTCGGCGAACCTGAATCTCCACCGCTGTTGTCGATTGACCGATTCTGTCTCATATTCAATAACAGATCCCAAGGCCTCAGGCAGGCTTTGAACCCGTGAGGTTGTCATGTCGAAATCGTATGATGCAATCATAATTGGCGCCGGAATCATGGGGTGCTGCACGGCCTTCGAGTTGGCAAAGAAAGGACTCAAGGTCGTCGTGCTGGACAAGACCCGTATCGGAGAGGGGCCGACGGGAGAGTCGTCTGCCATCATTCGCCAGCACTACTCGAACGAGCTGACGGCGAGAATGGCACAATACAGTCTCAAGGTCTTTCAGGAATTCGAAGAGCAGATTGGAGAAGGTTGTGGTTTCAATGCTACGGGTTTCGTCGTGCTGGTACCCGCATCCGACCGGGCAGGCCTTGAGGCCAATATCGCTGTCCAAAGGGGAATCGGGATCAATACCCGGATGATTTCCGTGGAGGACCTTCGAGAACTCATGCCCTTTCTGGATACGGCGGATATGGTCGCGGCGGCGTACGAGCCGGACAGCGGTTACGTCGACCCCTACCTGACGGTAAACGCCTACGCCAGGGCAGCCCGGCGACTCGGAACGGACGTGTTCCAGAACACTACGGTCTCGTCCATTTTGTTTGACGCGGGAAAAGTAACCGGAGTAAGAACGGTCGATGCCGTCTTCTATGCGCCGGTTGTCGTGAACTGCACCGGTGCTTGGGGAGCACAGGTTGCCGCAATGGTCGGCGTGACGCTTCCCATCGATGCCTGCCGCGTGCAGGTCAGTCTACTCCGCCGCCCTCCCGGACACGAGGCGCCGCATCCGGTCGTCGTCGATTTAGTGCATGCCTCCTATTTCCGCTCCGATGCAGGGGGTGTCACGGTCGCGGGTCTGATTGATCCGGCAGAGGCAAAGAACATCGTCGATCCGGACAATTACAGAAAACAGACCGATTTCGAGTTCGTGTCGGATCTCGGGGAGCGCCTAACGAAACGATATCCCGCGCTCGAGCACAGCGAGATCCTGGAAGGATTTGCGTCGCTCTACGCGGTCACGCCGGACTGGCATCCGATCATGGACGAGATCCCGCCGGCCAGCGGTTTTTTCCAGTGCTCGGGATTCAGCGGGCACGGCTTCAAGCTGGCCCCTGCCGTCGGTGTGATGACGGTGGATATGATCATAGGTACGCCAGATCCTGGGCTCGACCACAGGGCATTCAGACTAAGTCGGTTCGAAGAGGGGAAAGCCATCCACGGCAGCTACGAATTCAGCATTCTCGGCTGACTCGCATCGATATCAGGCCAACATCGCAACGTGTTCGGCGGCGCTACGCACGTTCCGAAAAAAGAGATCGACATCTTCCTCGCGTAAGTCCGGATTGATAAATGCAATTCTGATTGCCGTCCGTCCGTTCACCACGGCGTAATTGACGATGCTCCTACCGCACCTGAGCATGCGCTCTCGGATAGTCAGGTTCAGTGAATCGAGTTCCTCCTCGCCGAGGTTATCCGGCGCCCACTGAAAGCAGACGACGATCGACTGTACGGGGGCGGCAAGCCTCATATCCGGATCCGCCAAAATGATCGCCTCCGCGTAGGACGCCAGCGAGAATAGCCGGGTGACACGTCGATCATATCCCTCGTCTCCGAAGTATTTCCAACTCAGCCAGAGCTTCAGCGCATCGACTTTTCGTCCGCACTGAAGGGACATCTTTCCGAGATCCAGCGAGTCTTCGTCATGGAACAGGTAGTCGCTGTGGTCGCACGAAGTACATGTTGCGAGACAACCGTTTTCTTTGAGCAGTAGGGCCGAGCAGAGCAGCGG
>JACZYK010000041.1 GCA_022571135.1 Bacteroidota bacterium | reverse complement strand
AGGATGGCAGGGGCGCCCGAAACCGCAAATCTAACTAGGTTAATTTAATAAAAACAAAGGACTTATGGCTATTCTAAAAAAAAGGCGACCCTCCCAGACCGCCCATTTTCGTCATGTTTCAGGATAGGTTTTTCAAGCTTCCTCCAGCTCTTGTGCCTCGGCAACGACTTTATCCTGCACGTGGCGAGGCATGGCTTCGTAATGCGAAAACTTGGATCTGTGAAGACCGCGTCCCTGAGTGAGAGAGCGAAGCGTGGTCGAGTACCGGTAGAGTTCGGCCTCGGGTACCTGTGCGATGATCTTCTGGAAAATCCCCTCGGCTTCGATTCCCTGGATTCGCGCCCGCCGTGTGTTCATATCTCCCATGACGTCCCCGGTATAGGATTCGGGCACGAGAACCTCTACGTCGTAGATCGGCTCGAGCAGCACAGGATTCGCTGAACGGAATGCGTCTCTATAACACATCCGGGCGGCTGATTTGAAGGCAGCGTCGTTCGAGTCCACCGCGTGCATTCCACCGTCATAAATCACGACACGGACGTCGCCCACGGGATATCCGGCTACCGGCCCATTCTGACTGGCTTCCAGAACTCCCTTGCGGATCGCACCGAAGAAACGCCTCATATCGATAACACCACCCACGATGGCATTGATAAACTCGATTTTCGATCCCCAGGATGTCTCCTGGGTCTCCTCTCCGCGTTTCGAGATATCCGAAGGAGGAACAAATTCGCCCTCGAGCGGCTCGATGAGCATGGAAATGTCGGCGAATTGGCCTGCACCGCCAGTCTGTTTCTTATGACGGTATTTGGCCCGTGACTGCGCCTGAACCGTCTCTCTATAGGCAACTTTCGGACGCGAAAACTCGATATCCACGCCGAATCGGTTTTTCAGACGGTATTTGACGATTTCGAGGTGCATCTCGCCCTGGCCTCCCAGCACGAGCTGACTCAGGTGCTGATCGTGAACCATACTGAGCGAGGGATCCTCTTCGGCCAGCTGGTGCAGACCCTGTGCGAGTTTATCCTCTTCTCCGTCCCGCATAGAAACGACGGCGATCGAATAATGCGGCTCCGGAAATTCGATCGGGGTCATCTCGACCTTGCTACCCTTCTGATGGAGCGTATTGTTCGTATGCGTGTTTTTGAGCTTGACGAGCGCACCCAGATCGCCGGCGACCATTTTATCGACGGGCTCGCGATGTTGACCACTGATCGTAAAGAGCTGCCCCAGGCGTTCCGTGACACCCGTCTGCGCATTCACGAGGTCCATTCCGTGCTCCAGAGTTCCGGAGAATACGCGGAAGAAAGAATAGTCGCCCACGTGGTGCTCGGCCATCGTTCTGTAGATGAGTGCAACCGGCTCCGCTTTAGCGTCCGATGCAATCGATCCGCCTCCTACCGTAGATGCCTCCGGCAAATCGGTCGGCGCGGGACAGACATTCCCGATTACTTCCAGCAGTCTTGAAACTCCTACATGGCCCGTCGCGCTTGTGAGGAAGATCGGGAAGAGTTCTCGCTGCACCATGGCCGCTCTCAGTCCATGGCGCATCTCCTCCTCTGTCAACGTTCCCTTCTCGAAATAGAGCTCCATCAGGCTCTCATCGTTTTCGGCAATGTTCTCGATGAGATCGTTGTGCAGCGTCTCCGCCTCGGCGGTAAAGGCATCGTCAATCTCGGATAAAGTCGCCTTGCCCTTGTTATCAAACGTGATCTGTTTCATGAGAAGCACGTCGATGATCGAGCGTGTACTGCCGCCAACGGGCAGTTGAACTACCGTGGCGCCCCGGCCAAATCGTTCCTTGATCTGGGCAACGACACTCCTGAAATCCGTATTCTGCTTGTCGAGATGATTGATGACAAACATGGCGGGCGTGCTATCATCTTCGGCGGCCCGCCAGGCAAGCTCCGTTCCGACCTGAACGCCTTCCGCCGCGTTGATCACGAAGATCGCCGTATCGACGACATGCAGAGATGCGGCGACCTCGCCCACGAAATCGGGATAGCCCGGCGTATCGATCACGTTGATCTTGATGCCGTTCGACTCGATGTGCAAAAGAGATGCAAAGACGGACATCTCTCGCTCTTTCTCACTCGGGTGGTAATCACTTACCGTATTCCCTTCCGCGATCGTTCCCATCCGCTGGAGAGCGCCCGCCGCAAAAAGCATCGACTCGGCAAGCATCGTCTTGCCGCTGCCCTGATGTCCCACCAGCGCCACATTGCGAATGCGATCGGCCCCGTATACGTTCATAGCGTCTATTCCTTGTTTATATATGCTACCCGATTTGCGAACAGGGCTGATAAGATACGTTGGCAAGTCAAATTATCAAGCCGGCTGAAATGCGCTCCGTAGAGCATAACTTGGACACAATTCGGCAACTGAAAGGCCACCGAATAAACTGTTTTCGAAGAATCGGAACAATCGCCCATACACTGAATTGGTGAGTGTTCTCAACAAAAGGGGTATGCACCGAATCATCGCCATAGAGACTGCGACCGACGTCTGCAGCGTAGCTATATTCCTTGCAGACGAACTGGTTTCCATCCATTCGATAGACCGTCCGAAGTCGCATGCTGAGCAATTGGTTTCAATGATTCGCCGTAGCCTGGAGGAAGCCGGGTTTGAGGCGCGGGATCTGGACGCCATAGCGGTGTCTTCCGGACCCGGCTCGTACACCGGTCTCCGAATCGGTGTGAGTACCGCCAAAGGTCTCGCCTTCGCTGTCGGTGCGCGTATCATTGCAGTTCCATCGCTTGAAGCCCTCGCTTATGGCGCTATGTCGACCAATTCCGGGAGCGCGGTTGTCGCAGTATCTCCATCGCGACGCAACGAACTGTACACTGCAGTATTTAGATCCGGAGCAGATGGCCTGCCCAGACGAATTCTTCCTGAAGTAGCCATGCAGGCCGATGATCTCGGCGAGCTACTAGCGGCTGAAAACATTCAGTCGGGCATTATAGTAGGCACCGGGGGGCAGCAGGCTTTTAATGCGCTCCCGGATTCGTCCGCTTTCGAGGTGGTAGACATCGCGCCGAGCGCGGAATTCGTCGGCCGTTGTGCACTCCCGCGCGCACGGCGTGGAGATTTCGTGGACACATCATCTTTCGAACCTTATTATTTAAAAGATTTTCAGGCTAGAAAGAAGACCGGATCCGCTTTCGACCGGCTCCCTTTCTAGGGCCTGTTAACGCTACCTAAAAGCGCCCTGTAACAGCCCGCAAACGGGCGAAGCGATACGTGTACCAACCAATGGCCTGGTTCAGAAGACAAACAGTGGGTATTCATACAAAAATCAGCCAGCAGAACGAGGTGCCCGAAGGACAATGGGTCCGATGCCCGGCCTGTAAGGACACCATCAATCGCCGTGAACTGGAAAAAAATCTGCTCGTGTGCCCGAAGTGCGATCATCATTTCATGATGACCAGCATGGGTTATTTCGAGTTGCTCTTTGACGACGACGAAATCGTTCTGCACGACGAAAACATACTGTCGATCGATCCGCTGGAATTCGTCGACAGGAAAACCTATTCGAGTCGCCTGGAAACGACCCGCGAGAAAACCCAACTGTCTGACGCGGTCCGGTCGGCCACCGGAAACATGGGTGGACACCGGATATCTATCGCTTCGATGGATTTCTCGTTCATCGGCGGATCGATGGGTTCGGTCGTGGGCGAAGTCGTATCCCGGGCTATAAAGCGCGCATGTGAAGAAAAAATACCGCTGATGGTGATTACTCAGAGTGGCGGCGCCCGGATGATGGAAGGAGCCCTGAGCCTGATGCAGATGGCTAAGACGAGTGCTCATCTTACTCGCCTTGCTGACCTGGGTCTTCCGTTCATCGTACTGCTGACGAATCCGACGACCGGCGGAGTTACAGCCTCCTTCGCCATGCTCGGAGATGTGCATATCGCCGAACCCCGGGCTCTTATCGGATTCGCCGGGCCCAGGGTTATCCGCGAGACGATGGGTCAGGACCTTCCCAAAGGATTTCAGAGCGCTGAATTCGTGAAGGAGCATGGTTTTATCGACCGAATCATCGACAGACGGAAGCTCCGAGAACAGCTTATCCATCTGTTGGATCTGATTCTGGAGCCCGTAGAAGACTGAGGACAGCTTGGCGGAACGAGGGGCGGTACGGACGAGCGGCAGAAGGTCGGTACGCGCGCGCGCAGGGAAGGGAACCGATCTGGAAACTGGCGCTGCCTACAAATGGGAACGTCCGTCGCACCCACTACGCCGGACGTTCCAGAAGCTACCGAAGTAACATCACCCTTAAGATAGGCCTTGAGTAGCTCACCCGATGCTATGATAGCTCGTCTCCGCCGCTTACACTTCCTGCGCATATCCAACCGTAGTATTTTGCTCATGAACGGCGTAAATGCTGCGCTTAACGGAACAGCCGGCAGCTCGGAGTTTGCGCCGGCATCTCAGATCCACGCCGCCTGATCGCGTGAATCGCAGAATCTGTCCGTCTAATCGAGAATATGTCTTGACTTCCTGAGATATTTTTGATATTACTATCGAAGCGTTTCGACAAAGTATCACAGCCCTCCATGTTCCGTACAGTCACGAAATGTAGTACGATCAAGGATGTGGCTGCGGAGGCAGACGTGGCCATCTCCACAGTATCGCTCGTGACGAACAGGAAGGGGTACGTCAGTCCCAAAACGACAACGCGAGTGCTCCAAGCCGCCAGAAAACTAAGCTATTCGCCGAGACGGGCCGCCCGGAACCTATCGTCGGGCAGAACGGGAAATATCGGGTTCGTAGTACGCTCGGATCATTTTACGAGGAGCGAGACCTTCTATTCGCGAATCTTCCTGGGAACGGAATTCGAAGCAGATAATCAGCGCTGGTACATCTTACTTACGACCATACCAAAAGAGTACGTCCCGATCGAACACACGCCTCGTTTTCTTCGAGAGCGTAACGTCGACGGAATCATCGTTGCGGGAAAGGTAGATCCTGCCTTCTTTACAGAGCTCGAAGGCGCTGGAATTCCGGTTATCCTGATCGACTTCGAGATGGATGCGTACTCGGCCGTGGTCATCGACAACCTCGGGGGAGCCCGCGCTGCGGTCGAGCACCTGCTTGATCGTGGACACAGCGATATTGCGTTCCTCGGAGCAGACATGAGTCATCCCAGCCTGAGCGAGCGCTTTGAAGGCTTTCAGCTCGCCATTCATGCTGCGGGTGAGTCTCTCAACCCGGCGCGCATAATCATTGAAGATAAAGGTGAGCCGGTCTACAAAACCGGAATGGTTTTGTCAGAACGACTGTTTTCGTGCTACCCGACACCCACGGCCGTCTTTTGTATCAACGATGCTCTGGCATTTTGCGTTCTCGATCAGGCAGCCCGGCGTGGACTACACGTACCTGACGACATTGCGGTCGTCGGATTCGACGACGTTCCGCGTGCTGAACAATCCCATCCGCCACTCACCACTGTTCGAGTCTACAAGGAGCAGATGGGCGAACTGGCTATTCGATACCTGAAGGAGCAGATGTCGGATTTGTCCCCGAGTCAGCTGTTGTACGACAGGGGCTCCCATACCGTTAAGGTCCCCACCGAACTCATCGTGCGAGCCTCCAGCTAGTGTACACGCCGTCCGTGGACAGCATTGACAACCCTATTATCAGTGCTCATCCGGGCTGAGAATATATCCCCGGTACCGCACCGGGTAGTTTAAAACATAATGCGGTAACACCCATCGGGTGTCCTGAGATTCATGCATACAGACTTTCAATCACATGTTCGAAGAGGCAACTATGAAACACTTATTACAGCACGGTTTTAATCGACTTGTGCGCATCGCGTTGCCGGTACTGGGTTCCGTTCTATTGATCGGTCCTGCCGTAGCCCAGAATAAGCTGGCTGATGTGCTCTCCGCCAATTCGGCGATCAATCTCCTGTCGAACGGCGGGTTCGAAGTCCAGAGTCCGGCCTACTGGGAAGCGACCGGTTCGGGCGCCGAGTGGTCGAGCGAACAATCCCGTACGCCGACCTACAGTCTGAAACTCTCCGGAACGGGAGCAGCAAGCTGGGCGCAGTCCGAAGCCGTCCGCGCATGGGTGGAAGGCCTTCCCGGCTTCCTCAATCCTGAAATTGTCGTTGGCGGCTGGGTATACACCGACGGCGTCAATACTTCTCCAGCCACCGACGACGACAAGTTCCAGCTCGTCTTCGAGTTTTTCGACGCGCCCGGAGGCACCGACCTCTTGGGCGGCCCGGTCGTGCTCGACCTCCCGCAGGATGCGGCCTCGAGCGGCGGCTGGGTAGAACTCTCGAGCCTGTCGCTCGGAGCGATTGCCCTCCCGAGCGAAAAGGCGGCTACGAGCGTACGCATTACGTTCCGAAAAGGCGCCAATGCCACGGGCACCGCTTATTTCGAGGACATCTTTATCCGCAAAGCGGACGACACCGTCGACGGATGGGCCGGTGACTGGTTCAATGCGAACATGGACTCCGGTGACGACTGGTATTACTGGTGGAATGGCATGGCATCAGGGGGCGACTTCCCCGCCGCCCAACCCCACTTCCAGTACGTCTCGAATGCGGATGCGCATACGGGGAATTACAGTCTGCGTATCGAAACAAACGGCGCGAACCAAGATGAGACCCCTGCCATTTCCGCGCGTGTTCCGGTGACGGCGGGCGAACCGGTACTCTTTAGTTTCTGGGTCAAACACGAAGGGAATTCGGACCCGACCACGATCGGGACGGGACAGAACAACATTGGTATGACCGCGCTGTGGTACGAGAACCTCGAAGGCGGTGCTGCCGGATGGGGAGAGATCGGTGGTGTTGACGTCACGCTCACGGGCGAGTTCAATGGCGCACCAGCCGAACAGTTGATCCCGCTTTACGTTCAGGAAACTTCGAGCGGGTGGAAACAGTACGCAGTCGTCGCATATCCCAAGGAGGGCGCCGTGGGCGTCGAAATGCGGCTGCGTTACTACCACGCGTTCGACGGTATTACCTACTGGGACGATATATCCATCATACCACTCGGTAGCAGTGCGCTCGTCGCCACGGGCATCGAAGATGAGTATATAGCCGACGAACTTCCAAGCAGCTTCGAGCTCCACCAGAATTACCCGAATCCGTTCAATCCAGTAACGTTGATAACGTTCGATATGGCAGAACAGGGAAAGGTCACGCTGAGCGTCTACAATATGCTGGGACAACGCGTGACCACTCTGGTCAACAGTGTACGGATGCTTGCAGGTCGGCACACCGTGACGTTTGATGCCTCCAGCCTTTCGAGCGGGGTGTATCTGTACGTGTTGGATGTGAGCGGACAAATGCTGGCACGCCGTATGGTACTTTTGAAATAGGCGATTGCAAACCGGATCCCCGGGGAGTAATCTCCCCGGGGACTTTCGTGTCCTTTCATCATTACTGCGTCGAGCCGTGCTATTCAGTCTTGTTCGATCGGAGCGGTTCACGTTACGCGTCTCCCTCGGGCTCGTGATGAGCCTGTTCTTAATAATCACTGTTACAGCTCAGACAACGGGTAAGATCGCCGGTACTGTTATCGATGTCGGCACGGGTCGAACCATACCCGGCGTGAATGTCATTATCTCCGGAACGGTGCAGGGCACCACGACCGATCTGGATGGATACTACTTCATCATCGGTGTCCGACCGGGCACGCACAGCGTTCAGGCCTCGTTCATAGGTTTTTCAACCATGATCGTGGAAGATGTTCGCGTCCAGATCGACAGAACGACCGAGATCAATTTCGAGCTGCACGAGGAAATTTTCGAGGGGGAGGAGGTCGTGGTCATTGCCAAGCGTCCGCTTGTGCAGCGCGACCTTACGTCCTCATCGACCTCGATTTCTGCCGAGCAGCTCCAGAACCTTCCTGTCCTGAACTTTTCGGACGTGATCAACCTCCAGGCGGGTGTTGTGGACGGGCACTTTCGAGGTGGACGAATGGGCGAGGTCGCCTACCTGGTCGACGGTGTGCCGATCAACGACGTCTACGACCAGACATTCGCATTTCAGGTTGAAAACAACGCGATACAGGAAGTCCAAATCATCAGCGGAACTTTCAATGCAGAGTTCGGACAGGCCCAGTCGGGCGTCGTGAATATCGTGACAAAGGACGGAGCACAGGAATACGAAGGCTCATTCAGCGCCTATTTGGGAGACTATCTGACGTCCGACACGGACCTGTATCAACGAATCGGAAAAATATCGCCCACCGACACGTACGAGTTGCAGGGTACCTTCAGCGGCCCGGTACCGGGGTTCGGAGATCGCTTGACCTTCTTCGCCTCCGGACGATTCGTGAACAACGACGGCTACCTGTACGGCCGAAACATCGTCCGACCGCTGGGCGCCGAAGCGGATACGGGCAGGATTATCGACATCGACGGCAGGCAAGTGTTCGTTCCCGCACTCGGGGACAGCTCCTTTTCTTCGATGAACTGGGGTAAACAGTCGACAGGTCAATTCAAACTGACAACCCGTTTATTCGGCGTGAATAAACTGACGGCAAATCTGCTCGTCCAGCGCGACGAAGGACAGGACTACGACCACCTTTTCCGTTACAATCCGGAGGGAATTCCGACGACGTTCGGAGATTCATGGTCGCTGACATCCACGTACACGCAACTTTTCGGGACGTCCAGTTTCATGGAGGTGAAGGGAGCCTATTTCAAGAACGAAGTCAAATCGTTCGTGTACGCGGATCCACTGGATGCAAGGTATCCGGGAGACAATGCCCTGCGCCAGTTGGGGGGGAACTTTTCATTCTTCCGTGGCGGTGCCCGCATGAATCACTTCCGGCGGAAGACCAGAACGCTGATCGGGCGAATCGACTTCACGAGTCAGGTATCCAGGCAACACCTGATCAAAGCCGGCGTCGAATTCAAACAACACGTATTGTTTCTTGACGATTTCGAAGTCAAGAACAACGCCTCGACAAATTTCGAGCCGGCTATTCCCATCCCAGATACGCCAGATCATGTTCTCTATGAGGAGAAACCGATTGAGGCAAGCGCATTCCTTCAGGACAAGATGGAGTTCGACTTCATGATCGTGAATGCGGGCATCCGCTTGGACTACTTTGATGCCAGAGGAGAGGTCCTGGACGATTTCGGGCGACCCAGGTCATCCACCCGCCGCCCGACGGTTGCAAAGTTTCAGCTTTCTCCTCGATTTGGTCTTGCCTACCCCCTATCCGAACGAGGCGTCGTTCATATCGCCTACGGTCACTTCTTCCAGATGCCGCCTTTTCAATTCCTGTTTACGAATCCCGATTATATCTACGATCCGGAAGAAGGAGTCAACCGCGCGTTCGGCAATGCCGATCTTGAACCACAACGCACGGTCGCATACGAGATCGGACTGCAGCAGGCCTTCTCCGAAATGATCGGCGTTGAGGTGACGGTATACTTCAAGGATATCCGAAATCTGCTCGGAACACGTCTTGAGGTCATCAAACCGGGATTTGACGAGCCGTTCCAGCTCGAGAAATACGGTCGGTTCATAAACAGGGATTACGGACAGGTAAAGGGATTCATTCTCACATTCGATAGAAGACTATCGGGAGGATTCGGTCTGGGGATCGATTATACGTTCCAGATCGCCCAGGGAAATGCGAGCGATCCACGTTCTGTTCTCCTGGACGAGCGGGCGGGAATCGAATCAGAGAAACAGCTCGTTCCCCTCGATTGGGACCGGCGCCACCAGTTAAACGCAACGGTCACCCTGGGCGATCCTGAAAACTGGTTGGCGACGCTCATCGGACGCCTCGGAACCGGTCTCCCCTACACCCCCTCCTTGGCCGACGAGCGCATCGGCCTGGAAAATTCCGCCCGCCGTCGAGGGACAGCCATTTTCGATCTGTACGCCATCAAAAAGATCGAGGTGCGCAAGCTATCGGTATCCGTCTTTACGCGCATTTTCAACTTGCTCGACACGCGCAACGAGATCCAGGTCTACACAGACACCGGACGCGCTTTCCCGAATCTCCGATTCTTTCCGGGGGAGCCCCAGGGATTGAATTCGAAGGATGAGTTTTTCGAGCGACCCAATTTCTATTCCGCACCTCGACAGGTCACGATCGGACTATCGTTCAACTTTTGAATCATTCAGATCCTGCTGATGAGACGTATCGTTCTTTTCCTGATTGGATCGGCCATGCTAATTGTCCCGAGCGCCACGCTGGCGCAAAGGATTCCGGATCCTGCTCACGGCAACACCAGACTGACCCAGTGGGGCGTGATGGACGGCAACAGAGCACGCACACTCTATGCCAACCACGGTGAAATTGCCAGGTGGCCGGGTCAACCCTCCGGGGAGTGGCCCAAAGGTAGCGGGCATTCTTACATCGACGGTATCGCTTTTATTGTTTCGGTGAAGACGACCGATGCACGAGGGAAGATTCTCAAAGCGATCAGCACCAACTACCGCGAGTTTATCGATCGCGACCCTGTCACGAAAGAGCCGTGGGGATGGGGGCCCGTCCCCGGGTACTCGAATCCTCGTCAGGAATCTCCCGCGAGAAGCGATGAGCCGGGCACATGGCCTGCCGAATGGCCGGACAGACCGATCGAATGGGCCGGGCAGTGGAACGGATTTTTCGGCCGTGGTGTCCAGAATGCAGATGTCGAAACCTATTTCATATTCGACGACAGCCCTGACCGCGAGTGGACCCAGGAGCCCTATCTGTTCTATCCGTGTCCGTCCGATATGTCGCGTGGTGGACTGGGTCTTGAAGTTGCTGCCCGCGGATTTCAGTGGAATCACCCTCTCGCACAGGACGTTATTTTCTGGCTTTATGAAATAACGAACGAGTGCGAGGTCGACTACGACGAAGTTTATTTCTCCCAATACATCGACTGGGGCGTAGGCGGTACGGACGATTCCGGAGACGACGAAGGGGCCTACAACACCAAACTCGACCTGGCCTTTGCATGGGATTTCGACGGCATAGGAACGCCCGGCAGGTGGGGACCAGTCGGGACTGCAGGTTACGCCTTCCTGGAATCGCCGGGTATTTCAACGGATAACATCGACAATGATGAGGACGGAATTACCGACGAAAGAAGGGACAGCGGACCAGGAAATCTCATCGAAGGCAAGGAGGCGATCAGGGCATACGTCCAGACGAACTACAACCTTTCCAGGTTTGACAACTTCTACCTGGGACTCGAGCGGCGACCCGCTTTCGTCGAAGGTCGCTGGTGGACGGGTGACGAAGAAATGGACTGGCTTGGCTTCCGGGACTTGAATGATAATGGGCAATGGGACCCTGAAGAGCCGCTTCGAGACGACGTCGGAGAAGACGGACTCGGCCCTACCGCTCAGAATTACCCGGGACGCGACGTCGGTGAGGGAGATGGCATGCCGACCTCCGGGGAACCCAATTTTGATGGCCTCGACAAGGACGAGTCGGACCAGATCGGACTTACGGGATTCTCCATCTTCAATGTCCATGACTACGAGCTGACGGACGACAAACAGAACTTCAATCTATTCTCTCGGGCGCTTCCACCCCTGGATGATATCGTTCTGGAAGGCGGTCGAAACCTCGGGATGTTCTTCTCTTCGGGTCCGTTTCCACTCCGCGCCGGTCAAACCGAACGATTCTCGATGGCGCTCATTTTTGCAGAGAAAGACTTCACTGACCCGCGCACGATCGACAACTCGTCCCTTGCCAGGAAAAAGGAAACGGTTCAGCAGATCTACAACGCCGATTACAGATTCGCGCGCCCCCCAAACAAAGCCGTACTGACCGCCATTCCCGGAGACGGCCAGGTCTCGCTTGTCTGGGATGATCTGTCTGAGCAATCATTCGATCCGTTTCTCAGGGAGTTCGACTTCGAGGGCTATCTCATTTTTCGTTCCACAGAGCCGAATTTCGAAGAAAACCTGACTGTAACGGATGCCTTCGGGAATCGAACGTTCCAGAAGCCCATCGCACAATTCGACCTGAAAAACGGCCTGCGCGGACCGCATCCGGTCGCAGTGAACGGCGTACAATTCAACCTGGGAACGGATAGCGGCCTGCGTCACAGTTTCATCGATCGCAATGTGGTGAACGGCCAGACCTACTTCTACGCCATCGTGGCCTATGACCGCGGCCTCGTGGCAAGGAATCCCGATGGAAGCGTCCTGACGGAGCCCAATGGCGCGACTCGCGGATTGTCTCCGAGTCTGACGACTGCGGTCATCAAGAATGACGTTGCCGGCAATATAGTCGTGGATGTGAACACGGCGATGGTAACTCCGCGTGCCCCTGCGGCCGGGTACGTTCCGCCGGAACTCGGAACACTCATCGCCGAGACAGTCGGAAGCGGTTCGATCACTGTCGATATCACGTCTCCGGCCGTTATTCGGCAGAACGCAACGTACGAACTCGCTTTCACGAACCCATCCGTCTGGCAGAACGATCCGAATGTAGGATTCAGGCTGACCAACCTGACTACGGGCACGGTACTCGACGAGGGCGTCATATCAGGTGGAATTCGGGAAATTCCTCCGCTTGAAGGATTCGTCGTCGACATCCGAACCGATACCGAAGTCGCCGTCATCGACACTACGATACGGTTTGTCGGCGATGGAGGTACCTTTTTGCCGGCGGTACGACCGGCGTCGGCCAGCCCGGCCGTCAGCAGCCGATTCGTCCCCCTGCCCGCAGATTTCGAGATTCATTTTACTGAGGCTATCGCAGACACGTCAATGCGCCTGGCTTTTGGGATGCTCGAAATACCGACGCCTTTCTATATCTCGAATCTGACAACCGGAAAGAGGCAGAACTTCATTCTTCTGGAGGATAATCCAGAACTCCGGAATGCGTCATACGATCATGGGGAGTTGATTGTCATCGTGTCGGGCGAGACGCCGGACGTCGAACCTGTTCTACAGGCCGGCCGCTGGAAGTCAAACTGGACAATCAGGCTCATTCCACCGGACCCTCAGCTGGAGCCGGATACGCCTGTCATTCCACCCTCTCCGGGAACGAGTCTGAGATTCCGTACGACCAAACCTTTTCAAACGGGAGACCGTGTCACATTCACGCTCCAACCTCCTTCATTCTCGCAGGAAAAGGCGGTCGATGATCTTGACGAGATTTTCGTTGTCCCCAATCCGTACGTCGCCACAAGCGTGTTCGAACCTGCAAATACGTTCCGGGCCGGGCGTGGGGAAC
>JACZYK010000040.1 GCA_022571135.1 Bacteroidota bacterium | reverse complement strand
GGAAGCGCCCGCCCGTCGCAAGATGCCATTTTCTCTCGTGCAGGTAGTCGAAATAGTCGGGTTCGGAGAGGGCCATATTTACACTGTTCTGGAGCCGGCCCCGGATATCTGACCGATATCGAGGAGGCACATGATCGACATAGCCCGTCTCGATCCAGTGGCGCCCCCCGATACGCGCCTTGATCCCGTAGGTCCAGCCTTTACGGACCGTCTCGTAGCCGCCAAGACCGGTTACTCGAATCTCTCGACCGAGCGAGGTTGACGCCTGCAGGCCAAGATGGAAGCCCTCGACGCGATTGAACCACACGAGCGGTTCGAATTCCAGAGCCATGCCCCCTCCCACGCCCATGCTGAGCGAAGCTCCGGAAGAGTTGTTTACGGTTTTCACGAACCGCGCTAGCGGACCGCTCGGTTCGTACGCCTTCGCGAGCGTCATCGTGCTGTCGATACGCCGATAGGCCTCCTCTTCGCTGGGCGTAAGAGGCACGGCGAGTAATACCAGATCAGCCGGCTCCATCCGCTTCATTGCCGCTGAATCTGCGACCACGATATCGTCCTCCTCAAACAAGGAGTCCGGGATCTGGACATTCAACTCAAAGTTCGACAATCGCGAGATCTGCTCGATACGAATGGTCGGAAACACAAGCAGTCCCTGAAACGACAGGTCCAGAGCCATGGACGAACGGAAATCGGCGGGCAGCCAGACATCGGAACCGAATCGAGAAAATTGTTGCTTGTACGCAACCCGGAATTCTTTGATCGGCCACGGAAAATAAAAGGCTTCCCCGGGCTCCAGGTCCACTTCGAGCATCGCAAATACGCTATCCAGTACGGCGATAAGCCCCACGAATCCACTTCCGAGCTTCGATCTGGGTTCGACGTCGATATCGTATACCAGCCGGCCATCCCGCGCACGGGTTCCGGCCAGGCGAAACCGGTAATAGGACAGTGCGTCCGGATGAGTGACGCCCATAAGTCGGTGTCCTGCAACCTCGATGTCGTCGTCGTAGAGATTCTGCACGAAGAGCGCCGCCGGCAACATGTCGTCGACATTCATATTGTCCGTTCGTCTCTGCCAAATCGAGACTTCCCGAATTCCTCTTTTGCGATCCCAGTAAGCCACCGTGCCGCTCTCCCAGATCGAAACGATCCCCGAATCGTTTTCCATCCGGAAACGGTTGTATGCGTCCACCTTGTACGTGTCGAAAGAATCGCGCCACCGGGCCTTTTCCTCAATCACCCTTCTCATGATTCCGATCGCCGGGTCCTCGCCCGTGACGACGATTTCCGGGAGCAGCATCGAAGACGGACGTAGAGCTATGTCGACAGGCCCTTCAGGTTGAGTCTCAAAGCTGCGCCTGTCGCTCTCGAAGCCGATGAATCGCGTGATGATCGTGACGGGATAAGAAGAAATGCCAAGGACGTATCGCCCGACGTCATTGGCGACCGTACCGATGAATCGGTCTTCAATCTGGACCGTGGCCCCCGGAAGCACCTCTCCGGTGGAGGCGTCCGTGATTCGGCCTTCTAATCGTGGCTGCGCGACCGAGGAACTGGGCGGGTACAGCCCACAAAACAGCTGGAATCCTGCGATCGCTAAGAATCGAACCGTCCTCGGACGGATCTCTATGGCTGCCTTCAATGAGAGTCTCGTTTCAGGTGCCGGATTCTCGTAAGGGACAATCTCCCGCCCAGTGCACGAGCAACCCGGCCGCTACGCCGAGCAGAAACCCCGAAACCACGTCTGATGGGTAATGAACTCCCAGCCATATACGTGAAACAGAGGATGCAAAGGCATATCCCGGATTCGACGCTCAGCTGGTCGCGGCGTGCTCCTCCGCCATCCCGTTAGTGGGCTCTGAAACCGGCGTCAAGCCAAGCGCACGCTTTACCCGATCGGTAATTTCGCTTCTGATCGAAGTGTTCTCGCTGAGCCAGACTTTTGCCGACTCCCGGCCCTGTCCGATTTTGCGATCGCCGTATGAGTACCACGACCCACTCTTGTCGACGATGTCTTCCTCTACAGCAAGATCGACGAGTTCGCCGATCGAAGAGATGCCCTCGCCAAAAATAATATCAAACTCGGCCGTACGAAAAGGCGGTGCGACCTTGTTCTTGACGACTTTCACGCGGGTTCGATTTCCGACGATTTCGGTTCCCTCCTTGATTGAACCGATACGCCGAATATCCATCCGGATGGTCGCATAAAATTTGAGTGCTCGCCCGCCTGTCGTCGTTTCCGGGCTGCCGAACATAACGCCGATCTTTTCCCGGATCTGATTGATGAATACCAGAATGGTGCTCGTGCGACTGATTGTGCCCGTCAGTTTTCTGAGCGCCTGACTCATCAGTCGAGCCTGTAGGCCCATGTGGCTGTCCCCCATTTCGCCTTCAATCTCAGCCCTCGGCACGAGTGCTGCAACCGAATCAATTACGATTACGTCCAGTGCTCCGCTGCGTATCAGCGTTTCGCAGATATTCAGCGCATCCTCTCCCGTGTCAGGCTGCGAAATGAGGAGGTTTTCCAGATCAACACCGAGCTTGGCGGCATAGCTGGGATCCAACGCATGCTCTGCGTCGAGGAAAGCACACGATCCTCCAAGTTTCTGCGCCTCCGCGATGATGTGTGTCGCCAGCGTCGTCTTTCCGGACGACTCCGGTCCATAGATCTCGACGATCCGTCCTCTCGGTACGCCCCCAACACCCAGCGCCGCGTCAAGCGCCAGGGAGCCCGTTGAAACCGTATCCATCCTGATGTCGGGTGCATCTCCAAAGCGCATGATGGCGCCTTTTCCATACGTTTTTTCGATCTGCTTCAGCGCGAGGTCCAGAGCGCGGTGTTTGGCCGAATCGTTCTGCTGGTTTCCCATTTCTTTCTGTAGTGACTACTCGATGTTGATTGATCCGGCGACAGTTTTTTCGGACTCGTCCCCATGTCGATATACGTGCGGCGATCGTCGTCTGCCGCGTGAACGACTCAGTGTACGAGTCGAGGCTGACATCTATATGTCACATCCCGTCGCCTGCCTGATTGATGACACATTTTAAAGTTGAATATAACCGAGTTGAAAAGTCGAAATCTCCCATTTTATCCACAATCGATGTCATCCGGAATCCTCCTTCCGAACTCTTTCCACTGATCTTCAGTTGGCGGGCGATCACAATATAACATATATGTATACATATATCATAAAAATCATGCTACCCTTTGACGAATCGTTCTCAATGAGGCGCTCAGATTCCGGCAATGAGCCTGTTCGATCCGGTCAATGCTTTCTCTTCAGCAATCGCAGGCGGACGAGATTGAGTGCGATCGTCGTGGCTTGCTCGCGATTTCCGTCCCGATCGCCAGCCAACATGATCTTGACGGCGCCGGCGCTCTGCCCGTCTGCGTAGCCGATCCACACGGTTCCAACCGGTTTCTCTTCAGATCCCCCGCCGGGCCCCATGATTCCCGTCGACGACAGACCGATGTCCGCCTTCAATCGATGACGCACCCCGTCGGCCATCTCGAGGGCCACGTGCCGGCTGACTGCCCCGTGGGTCTCGATCGTTTCAGATGACACACCCAGAACCTCGACTTTCACGGTGTTGTCGTAGGCGACGACTCCTCCCAGAAAATAGTCGGAGGACCCGGCGATATCGGTGAGCCTCCCGGCTATCCGGCCTCCGGTGCAGCTCTCCGCGAGGGCCACCTTCAGACCTGATTCTCTAAGCATCCGGCCTACGACGGCTTCCAGCTTGTCCTCCCCTTCTCCGTAGATGTATTTCCCGGCCCGCACCTTGATCTCCTCCGCGAGCTCGTCCAGGCGTTTGAGAGCCTCTACGTCGCGTCCCGGATAAGCCGTCAGTCTGAGCCGCACGCCCCGGACGCCGGGCAGATAGGCCAGCTTCAAACCGGCGTCCAGGTATGCCTCCATCGGGCCGATCTCTTCCTGGAGATTCGACTCCCCGATCCCGGCCGTCAACAACGTACGATAGACGATGGGCGGTAGTCGTTCCTGCCGGGAAAGTCGCGGTAGAACCTCGTCCGTCATCAGCGTTCTCATCTCCATCGGGACTCCGGGAAGGACAACCAGGCGCTTCGGTCGACCATCGGATTCAAATTCGTACCAGAGCCCGGGCGCCGTCCCGACCGGATTCGGTAAAGGTTCAAATCCTGTGGGCACCATCGCCTGGGTTCTGTTCGACTCCGGAACCGTCAGGCCCCTTCTCTCGAAGCGCTTCCGGATACGCTCGAAAAGGTCAGCGTCGAACTCGACGTCCACCCCGAAGTATTCCGCCACGGCCGACAGCGTGATGTCATCGTGGGTTGGACCCAGACCACCTGTAACGATTACAATATCCGAGGCCGCAATAGCCCGCCCCAACTCCGATTGGATGGCTTCGCTCATATCGGGGACGGTTACGAGACCGGCTACCTCGATACCGAGATCCGTTAGCCGCTGCGCGACCCAGGCCGCATTCGTGTTCACGACCTGTCCAATAAGGAGTTCGTCGCCTATCGTCACCACCGTAGCCTGCATGGTCATCCGACTCAGAATTTTGAGGATACTCGCTCCGACCAGAGCGCCGGATCTTGATACCAGTCTTTCAGGGAGTTCAGATCGTTTTCGTCAATCGCACCCTCGGCCCGTGCTACATCGATGAGCGCCGAATAACTCGTCAGGGTGAAGAGCGGTACGCCTGCGGCTTCGAAAGCGTCGGTCGCCAGCTTCAACCCATACGAGAATATGGCAAGAACGGCAACGACCCGGCCACCGGCCCGCTCGAGAGGCCGAATGACCGCCGTCGAAGACATTCCCGTCGATACGAGGTCCTCGATGACGATTAAACTGCTGCCGGCCTCGAGCACGCCTTCTACCTGGCGGCCCATGCCGTGTGTCTTTGACTCGCCGCGCACGTAGACAAGAGGAAGAGTCATTCGATCCGCCAACCAGGCGGCGTGCGGTATCCCGGCGGTTGCCGTACCGGCGACGACGTCGCAGGCGAGATCGTGATCTCGGATCACTCGTTGAAATCCGTCGCAAATCAGGTCACGGATATGCGGAAAGCCGAATGTCAGGCGATTATCGCAGTAGACTGGTGACTGAAGGCCGGATGCCCAGGTGAACGGGCTGGCCGGAGACAGACTGACGGCGCCGATTGCCAGGAGTTCGCGGGCCAGGTCCCGCGAGAAGTCTTCAGTACTCATTCGGATCGACTTTGACTTCGATGAGGTCCTTCACTCGGGTAAAATAAACAACGCCGGTCGCGACCGTGACGACTACGACCAGGACAAGCATCCAGAATAAAATGTCGCCATGCAGAAACTCCGAAATGGATCGACCGAATTTTCCTGGTATCGTGGATAGCGCCAGTAGAAGTAGCGTCAGGATCAGAAACGTGAGTTGCACCGTAGTTTTGAGTTTGGCCATTCTCATTGTTCGGAGCGTCCGGCCGGACATCTTCGCCCAGCTACGCAGAACGGTCACGGCCACGTCTCTGACGGCGATCAGCACGACGGCCCAGACGGGCACCAGATCCGGAAGTACGAATATCAGTGCGATGAACGTTCCCAGGACCAGAATCTTGTCGGCAAATGGATCCAGGTACTGTCCCAGGTTAGTACCAACCTTATAACGCCGGGCAAGTTTTCCGTCCAGATAATCGGAAATCGAGGCGAAGACGAACAGTCCCAACGCCCAGGTATAGCCTGCCGGAGTGTTGGAGAGGAGCAGAACTAGAAGTAGAGGCGTGACCAGAATGCGGGTGATGGTCAGCGCGTTGGGTACGTACTTCATGGTTGGCCATTATATCCGTCCATAATATACCAAATCTCCTTTCGCCCGATCATACCGGTTCATCCTCCGGTGTCCGATATCCGGCGGCGGATCTGTCATTATGTCGCATAATTCAAATCGGCACTGTTCTTGATACTGTATCAAGCGACGTGATTAGTGCGTCAATCTGACAGATTTGACACCATTACCGACCTCAGATAAAAGATATTCAGGCATGGCAAAAATTATAGGCATCGACCTGGGAACAACCAACTCGGTAGTCGCCGTCATGGAGGGCGGTGAGTCCGTTGTGATTAAGAACTCAGAGGGCGCAAGAACTACACCCTCCATTGTCGCCTTCAAGAAGGATGGGGAGCGACTTGTAGGAGCACCCGCCAAGCGCCAGGCGATAACCAATCCGACCAATACCATCTTCTCGATCAAACGCTTCATGGGCCGCATGCACGACGAAGTCGCTTCCGAGATGAAGACGATACCGTATGAGGTCGTCGAGGGCGATAATAATACGGCCCGGGTCAAGATCGACGACCGCGTGTACACGCCTCAGGAGATCTCGGCCATGATACTTCAGAAATTGAAGCAAACTGCTGAGGATTATCTAGGAGAAAAGGTCACAGAAGCCGTTATCACGGTTCCCGCCTACTTCAATGACGCCCAGCGCAAGGCAACGAAAGAGGCCGGCGAAATCGCCGGACTTCAGGTTCGACGCATCATCAATGAACCTACTGCGGCGGCGCTGGCCTATGGTCTGGATAAGGAGCACAAGGATGAAATCATAGCCGTATTCGACCTCGGAGGCGGTACGTATGATATTTCTATTCTGGAGTTGGGAGACGGTGTGTTCGAAGTCAAGGCGACGAACGGAGACACGCATCTCGGTGGAGACGACTTTGACCAGCGACTCATCGACTATATCGCGGACGAATTCAACAAGTCCGATGGCATAGATCTTCGCAAGGATGCAATGGCGCTTCAGCGACTGAAAGAGGCCGCAGAGAAAGCCAAAATCGAGCTGTCGAGTGCGACGCAGACGACAATCAACCTGCCGTTCATTACGGCCACGCAGGACGGGCCCAAGCACCTCACAATGGACCTCACAAGAGCCCAGTTCGAGAAGCTGGTCGACGACCTGGTCACTCGCACGATTCCTCCGATGGAGAAGGCGCTCAAGGACGCAGGATTCTCGAAGGACAAGATAGACGAGGTCATCCTGGTCGGCGGCTCCACGCGAATCCCACGGATTCAGGAGGTCGTCGAAGAGTTCTTCGGCAAGAAGGCCAACAGGTCAGTAAATCCTGACGAAGTCGTGGCCGTGGGTGCGGCCATCCAGGGCGGCGTTCTTTCGGGCGACGTCTCTGATGTACTACTACTCGACGTCACACCGCTAAACCTCGGCATCGAGACACTCGGCGGTGTCATGACGCTTCTCATTGCGGCCAACACGACAATCCCGACCACGAAGAGCGAAACATTCTCTACGGCTTCGGACAATCAGCCGTCCGTAGAGATTCATGTGCTACAGGGAGACCGTTCGATGGCCGCGGACAATCGAACCATCGGTCGCTTCCATCTCGACGGTATCCCGCCGTCTTCGCGGGGCATGCCTCAGATAGAGGTTTCGTTCGATATGGACGCCAACGGCATGATAAGCGTCTCGGCGAAGGATCATGCAACGGGCAAGAAACAGTCGATCCGAATAGAGGCTTCGAGTGGACTCACCGATGCCGAAATCGAAAAGATGCGTAATGATGCCAAGTCGCACGCGGACGAGGACAAGAAGAGGCGCGAAGAGATAGACAAGATCAACGCGGCGGATTCGCTCATCTTCTCGAGTGAAAAGAACCTCTCCGAATACGGCGACAAGCTACCGGAGGACAAGAAGGCCAAGATCGAGGCCTCGCTAGAACGGCTCCGTGTAGCCCACAAGGAGCGTGATATCGCTGAGATTGACTCCGCGATGCAGCAGCTCAACGAAGCCTGGAACGACGCCAGCCAGGATCTCTACGCGGCTCAGCAGGCGGAGGCGTCGGCCGGTGGCGATGGAGCCACAGTTGAACCGAAAGTCGACGAAGAGAACGATGTCACGGACGTTGACTTCGAAGTGGTCGATGACGACGACAGCGCGTAGGAGCTACGCTGAACATCGAGAAGCCCCGATGTCCAAAAAGGATGCCGGGGCTTTTTACTTCTTCCGGGGCTTCCAACCCCGGATCATCGACTCAGGCGTCGTCGGCGATCGCCAGCGATGCGGCCGTCACGAGGAGTTCGGGCTGAATGCGAACCCTGTAGTTCGGATTGACATATTGGAAACGAATAATGCCGTCTCGCCCGACGATGAATACAGCAGGTACGGGAAGCCAGTGGTGCGTCTCGCCCGACGCATGTTCGATATCGGCGCCGCCGGAGATGTACCGCTCGGCCGTCGCATCATCGAGTCGAAAGGCGATGCCATAATCCCGCGCAGCAGTTAGATGATTATCTGCGAGCAGCGTGTACTCTACACCCTCCACCTGTAGACTCTCCCTGATCACTTCGTATCTGTCGGCGCTGACGAAGAGCACGTCGTATCCCATCTCGATAATTTCGGATTCGACGTTTCGCAGCGACGCAAGGTGTCGAGTGCAGTAAGGACACCAGCCGCCACGGTAGAAGATCAGAACGACGGGTCTGTCGAGCGCATCCGGACTAAATTCGTATTGTGAACCGTCAGCCGCGGTCAGCGAAAAAGGGGCCGCCTTCATTCCCGGTAACAACGGCCGGACCATTTCGGGACGGTCCGGCACCATAGCAGTATCCTCAACTACCGGTTCGTTTTCAGCTTCGCATCCTGATCCAGTCAATAAAACGGCAACCAGGAATACGGTCGAAATCCGTCGGATATCTTTATGGTTTCTCATTGTCGCTGGAATTTGATTTCATTGTACGGGAATACTGACGTGCAGCTCTCGTCATAATGTGAGTGTCCGGAAAGTAATAGAACGTTTCACTAACCCGGATTCCCGCGCCGGGAAGATAATCCAATTCGCCCGTCAGGCGACACCAGGTTTTCGCACTACATGATAGAAATTATTTAGCGCTACGGAGTGGGATGTTAGCCGGTCGATAGACTCCACGCCAGGCTATCCGAAGAGGTGGCGAGACTTGGTGGCGGCATAGCCGTTGCCGATGTGGTTTTCGAGCAAGCGGTAGGGGCTGCTGTGCGTCCACGCATGGCGTCTCATCTGATAAGAAGTACTCTCTTACTCTGAACAAAATCTCCGGCTCTGATCTGGTAAATATAGACTCCGTTCGGCTGGCCCTCAGCGTTCCACCTGACCCGATAGGTGCCTCTCGCAAGCTCCCTGTCTACGAGTACCGCGACTTTCTTTCCCAGTACGTCGAACACCTCCAGGGCGACGGGCCCTGTATGCGCTATGACGAAATGAAATGTGGCCTCGGAGGAAAACGGATTTGGATAGCCCGCTAGAAATTCCGGTCGCTCTGGCAGATCATTCCCGCCTTCGATGACCGTAGCGACAGACCCGATAGTGAAGTTGAAGGTCTGGGCTTCATAATTCATACCGACATTATCCTGAACGACCTTGATCCGAGCCGACATGGTCGCTGTCTCATTCTTCGGGACTCTCCACAGATACGTAAACTGATTTTCAGGTATGTCAAGTCTGATGGGTTGCCACGTGGACCCGCCATCGGAAGAGAAATACAAATCCCAATTTAGTTGGTTATGTTCTTGATCACGTATCCATTCGACGGTGACGTCACTTCCTGTGAAAAACGATTCTCCACCTGCGGGATAGATCATCCTGACGTGGGCTCCAGCACTATACACAAGAGTGATAGAGCAGATCAGGATGGCCAATGAGGACGTTGCCTTCTTCATGATTTGTCTCCCGGCATTCATGTACTTTAACGCATGTTACAGATACGATACGCCGTCTTGAGATTCTAGGCAAAAACGGAGTGGCACAGTTTTCTACCTGAACACCTTCCACGTCGGCGAGCACATGATCACCGATGGGTCTGTGGCCTGCATGCACGCACGTGACCATGATGGAGGGAGTTACACGGTGCATACAATGAAGAGCTCTCTCGTGTCCCGGAGATTAGGTACCCAGAGCCTGGATGATCCTGTGCGCCTTCTAGCCTGATGGATTCAACAGATTCTGCAAACACCTCGTGACGCACGGGGCGGACGAGGCGTGTATTTTAACGCCGGATTCGTCAACAACATTTTCCCAGTCGCCATGCCCTCTTTCGTTACCCATCTAGAGAGCGCCATCGACGGCACCCGGCTCGAAGCCCGCCGGATTCAAACAATGCATGCGGACAGGCCGCTCTGGGTCCGCTACGACCTGGACAGGGTCAGGGAGGCGGTATCTCCGGACCAGTTCGCCTCTCGGGTCTCATCGATGTGGAGGTACAGAGAGTTGATGCCTGTTGAAGACGAGGCTTCCATCGTCACGCTCGGAGAAGGTATGACGCCGCTTCTGAAATGCGAGCGACTCGGTCATCACCTCGGACTTCGCGATCTCTGGATCAAGGACGAATCCCAGCTTCCCACAGGATCCTTCAAAGCCCGTGGCCTTGCGGCTGCGGTGACCATGGCCGCCTCCTTCGGAATCAAAAGAATGGCTATACCGACGGCAGGAAACGCTGGAGGAGCGCTGGCGGCGTATGCATCCCGGGCAGGTATTGAATCGTTCGTCTTCGTACCGGTCGATACGCCAATAGTCAACCAGTTCGAAACGGTTCAGCTCGGGGCGCGGGTGTTCCGCGTCGACGGCGTAATAACGGACTGTGGAAAAATCGTGGGCCAGGGCAAGGAAAGGGTTGGCTGGTTCGACGTATCCACCCTGAAGGAGCCGTACCGGATAGAGGGCAAGAAAACAATGGGGCTCGAAATTGCGGAACAGTTCGGCTGGCGCCTGCCCGACGTAATCGTATATCCGACGGGCGGCGGCACCGGTCTGATCGGTATGTGGAAGGCATTTCACGAATTGAGAGAACTCGGATGGCTGGTGTCGGAGAACATGCCGAGGATGGTCTCTGTTCAGTCGGATGGTTGCTGCCCCGTCGTGAGAGCGTTCGAAGCCGGTGAACGTTTCTGTACCTTTTTCGAGAATGCCAGGACCATCGCGATGGGCCTGAGAGTCCCGGCCGCCGTGGGAGACTTCATGATCCTGGACGCGATTCGGGAAAGTTCGGGGATCGCGATTGCGGTCTCCGAAAGCGAGATTTTGGATTGGATGAAACTCGGCGCGAGCATGGAGGGAATCTCGACGGGTCCGGAGACAGCGGCCTGCATCGGCGCGGTGGAAGAACTTTCCTCCAACGGCTGGATCGGAGAGAACGAACGCGTGGTGCTGTTCAACTGCGGCGCTTTGCAGAAGAATGTGGATCTCTTTGATGGCGTCATCCCGATGTTCAATCCGGAAAACGAGGCTGATTGGGAGCTTCTGACCAGAAAGTGTCTTCCATAGAATGCTCTGTGTGCGGCGCTTCCTGGATCTCTAATTACTCCCGACGACCCATTCGAAGTGCACCGTCACGTCGTCTCTCGTATGCAGAGCGCCAAACATGGCCACCGGGGGTTCCATCCCGTATTCGGTCATTTTCATGGGGTATACACCCCTGAAGTAGTAGGTATCCTCAGACCGAGCTGAAGCTATGACGAACTCTATTTCGTTGGTGATGCCGGCCAGCGTAAGGTTTCCGACCGTTGCAAAATAGACGGAATCGGCCGATGCGCCCTCCACCCGCTCGGCACTTGCTAGGATATACGTGATGGTCTCGTGTTCGTTTGTTTTCAGAGCCCGGTACATCAACCGGTTCATGATGATGCCTCTGTCGCTCTTGATTTTCCTGGCCGCGACAGTAAGTTCGGCTCCGTGAACGTAAAACGATCCGGCTTCATCTACCGACAGATCGATCCAGCCTGAAAAATCATCCAATTCGACGATCCAGAAGCTGCGATTCGAATCTCCCGATATCCAGAGTTTGCTATCTGGAAGAAAGGAATGACGCTCTTGGGCCTGACAATTCTTCTCCGCTGGAAGTACGAAAATGAAACCGAGAAGCACGATGGTCAAAGAAATCCTGTTCATGATGATCTGCGTCTGAAGCTGGCCGAGATAATCTGTGCCCGCCCGCCGGCTCACGAGCAACCGGGCGGGCCCCGGCAAACTACGTCAGGAGCGGTACTTAATTTACCATCTCGACGCCAAGGGTTTAAGGAGTCCGGATACTATTAGACGATGGGATTTGTCTTCTCCTATCTTATCTTTTAGACGCTGTCGATGTGAAGCGGCGCGACGACTTCTGGCCATCCCCGTTTCTTCCAACTGCACACCAACCCGTTCCATCTCCATCCATGAAGAATTCAGGTACAAACGGAACCAATCCCACCTCCCGCCGCGACTTTATAAAGAAGGGAGCAATCGCCGCAACTGCCCTCGTTGCCGGCATCAGCACGAAAAGCACGGCGGCCGCAAAACCCAGGAAATCCATCGCACCGCCGCCCCCGAGCGTCCTCGGAGCCAATGACCGGCTGCGTATCGGTTTCGTCGGTGTCGGAGGCCAGGGTTTCACGCACGTCCGTGCGATCACCAATCTCCCCAATGACGAGGGCAGGAGATGGCACGAACACAACTATAACGCCGTGGGTGTAGCCGGTTGTGATCTCTACTCGGGTCGCCGTGATCGGGTCAAGGCTATACTGGAGCTGGCGCGTACGACTGACAGTCTCGGTGACTATAGCGTTGAGACCTACGAAGATCACCGTAGACTGTTGGAGCGTGACGATATCGACGTCGTATTCATCGGCACGGTGGATCACTGGCATGCACAAGTCGCGATCGACGCCATGGAGGCAGGAAAGCACGTGTATTGTGAGAAACCCATGACCCGGTATCTCCCGGAGGCGTTTGACATCTACGACACTGTCCGGCGAACCGGCATGAAATTTCAAATCGGTTCACAATACTGCACGGAAGGTAAATGGCACGTTGCGGCCGAGATGATTAAAGCCGGTAAGATAGGCTCGCTCGTACTCGCACAGAACTCGTACATGCGAAACTCCACGACCGGTGAGTGGAATTACTACGCGCTCGAGGAAGGAGTCACGCCGCAGACCATGAACTGGGAGCACTGGCTGGGAAAGGTCGCCAACCGCCCGGCTTTCAACCGTGAACACTATCACCGCTGGCGCAAATACCTGCACTACTGCGCGGGAATCCTTGGCGACCTGCTCGCACACCGTATCCACCCGCTCATTATCGCCACGGGAACGACCGAGTTCCCGAGCCGCGTGGTCTGTCTGGGTTCGAATAAAATTACGCTTGAAGAAGTCGGCCCGAATGACCGTACCGTGACCGACAACACGCAGGTGATTGCCGAATTTCCGAGCGGCTTCGGTATGATGTTTACAGGCTCGACCGTCAATGAACAGGGCCTCCCGCAAATCATCCGCGGCCACGAAGCGACTCTT